>NZ_JBRIQO010000015.1:0-254338 GCF_052983175.1 Streptosporangium sp. G12
AGCGTCGTCGGGGCCGATTCCGTCCCGGCCGCACTGTCCGTGCCGTTCGGCGCCACGTACAGCGTGTCGCCCGGCGGGTTCGGCGTGGGGCTGAGGGTGGGGGTGGGTGTGGGCGAAGGTGACGGACCGCCGGTGGTGACGAGCACGTCGTCGAACGCGGCCGAGGAGGACAGGGTTTGCAGGCCGATACGGCCGGTGGTGGCCAGTGAACCGGTGGCCGTGGCGAACGGTGTGCCGTCGACGCTGGCACTGACGGTCGATCCACTGGTGGTGATGGACAGCGTGTACCAGGTGCCTGCCGTCACGGTGCGGGAGGCGGTGCCGAGCACGGTGTAGGAGCTGCCGTTGACCGCTTGCAGTTGCACCTTGTTTCCGGGCAGCAGGGCCAGCCGGTAGAACTTCGTGGCCGACGCGGCTCGTGCCAGCAGGCCGACGGTCGCGTTGCCGCCCAGGCTCAACGGCTTGACCCTGGCCTGGACGGTGTAGTCGCTCCAGCCGGTTCCCGGGCCCGCGAACTGGCGGGCGTTGCCGCTGCCGGCGTTGGCCTGGCGCAGGACCTTGCTGCCGTCGGTCACGATGGACCAGTCGCCGCCGGACTTCGACCAGCCGCTCAGCGAGCCGCTTTCGAAATCGTCGCTGAACGCCGTGGCGGCGTTCGCCGGGGCGACGGTGGTGCCGGTGGTGACGGCCACGACGGCCAGGGCGGTGAGCCCCGCCGCCAGCGCGGTCGCACGCCAGCGATGGCAATGACGAAATGGCGCGGATAACTTCACGGTCTGCCTTCCTGTGAACGGAGGGGATCTGTTCGTGGCGATCCGGCCGGGTTCCAGCCGTCGACGCCGGACAGGTAGTGCTGTGTGGTGTAACTGACGGCCTGGCGGGCGGCCGGTGAGAGGTCGAGCCCGTTGCCTGTGACGCCTGAGCCTGGGCTGGTGCTGCGGTACTCGCAGGCCCGGCTACGGGTCCACAGGTTTTGGGCATGTTCGTCCATGACTGGGCGGTGCCGAGGAGGCGTCGAGCACCGTCGCGGATGATCAGAGCAGCGTTGAGCTGCTGCGGTCACTCTGGGTGCTCGATACGCGCGAGGCAGGGGCTACGCCGGTTCAGGTGCCGAGGGTGGTCTACGGGCCGGTGACTCGGCTGCGGGGAGGCGTGATCGGTCTCACGACATTCTGTTCCTTTCTCGTGGGGACGACCTGGTGAGACATCGGGTTGATCGGTTCTGGAACGTGGCGTGACAGGGGTGCGGCCGCCGGTGCCGGGGGGTTTCGAGCAGCCTGACGCTGATGCGTCGGGCACATGATGAGGACCGGCGAAGAAAGTGGCGGAGATGCGGTGCCGTTCGACACGCGTTACGGCCGGCCGGGATCCGGCACGTCATCGCGGTTCGGCGGTGAGGCATCTCACGTGGCACACCGGCCAGTGGTGAGGGAAGGGATCCCGGCGATGCCCTCACGCGGTTCGGGGATGCGCCCTCACTGTAAGGAGCCACCTTAATTAGAGTCAATGGCTTTCGGTTATCTATTTGTTTCGCGGATTACCCTAAAGCGACACCCTGTCGTAACGCGGCTTCGACCTCGGATGCGCTCCTGTCGTCGCAGGTCAAGGCCAGGGGGTGCGCGTGGTCGCCGCGGGCGCGCAGACCTCAGCCCGCTCTTGCGGCCGGCCGCACACGTCGCGGCCGCACCGTCGGAGCGCATGACTCCGCGGTACGAGCTCGCGGTCAAGGAGCCTGCCGGTGTCACCTGCCGCGGCGTTGCGGCGATGGCGGGGTGTGCGGTTCCCCGTGCCGCAGCCCGTCGCGCCCGCGATGGGACTCCCATGGCGCACCCGCCCCGGGCGAGGGCCGGGAATGCGGCTTGACCTGGCCGGATGATGAATCGGCTTCGTCGCGGCAACGGAGAGCTTCTCCTCGTCCCCGCTCTGTGCTTAAATGCGGTAAGCGCTTTCCCGGCGATGTCCGCGTCCCAGATGAGGAGGTCTGAAGGGTCGTCCCCCAGAGCGTGAGGGGTTCAAGATCACTTTACGATGACCGGCCCGCACGTCCCGCGCCGTGGGTAAGGGTCGGCGAGGAGAGCGGAGGAACGCGTCGGGGGCGGCCCCGTGCCCGCGGGGATGGTCCCGCGCTCTCGTCGATGCGAGGACGGGGTGCTTCCCGTGTGTCCTCGGGCGGGAGCGCGATGATTTCGTGTTCTTCGCACTTGTGGGTGGGAATTGAGTTCAGGGCGGCGGCGTCCAGGCCGCCGGTCTTCCAGGCGAACGTGGCGCGGGAACGGTCGAGGGCGAACAGCAGCATCTCGACTTCGCCGGCGGTCAGGGACGGCTCGTTGATGACGGTGTCGTCGGTCATGGTCGGCATGCTGGGGCCGGTCCCGGACGTTTTCCTTGTCGGGTGGACGGCCGCCGAAGAGAAGCCGACCGGCTGTTCCCCGTTCTCCGTTACTCGACTACTCGACGTCGAAGCGCCGGAAACTCGCCCATCCCGCCTTTCCCGCGGCGAACAGGCCGAGGACGGCGCCCACCCACTGTCCCGGTACGGCGTCGAAGATCCCTCCGGTGCCGAAACGGCATCGTCCGCCGGTGTCCACCTCGACGCTGAGCTCGGCTTCGGGCTGTCGCAGGGGCTTTGGGGGAACCAGGTCGCGTTCGGGTTTTCCCGGCCCGGCCGCGCGGCAGGCCAGCATGGGTCCGTCGGCGGTGAGTTCCACTCCGAGCCAGGCGTAGGCGTTTCCGCAGATCACCAGCCCGGCCCGCGAGCCGAGCCCGGCCCGCAGCGTTAGTCGCGTGCGTGCCGCGAACGGCGCGGCGGGCAACCGCTGTGCCAGCACCGTGCCGCGTTCGCGCAGGTCGTCGGGACCGGGCAGGCAGGCCAGCGCCAGCGTCCCGCCTCCGACGCGCCACCAGTCGGGGCTGGGGTTGACCGGCCAGTGCCACTGCGGCCGCAACAGGAAGCTCTGGAAGGAGTCGCTCGTGGCCGTCACGGCCGCCGGGAACCCGCCGACAGGCTTGCTCCCGCCGGGCACGGGTTCGCCGTCGGCGCCCAGGACCGGCCAGCCGTCCTCGGCCCAGCGCATGGGTTGCAGGTGCACCACCCGCCCGAAGGGCCCGCGGTCCTGGAAATGCAGGAACCAGTCGGACCCGTCCGCGGTGTCCACCCAGGCGCCCTGATGCGGGCCGTTGACATCGGTGCCGCCCTGGCGCAGCACGATCCGGTCGGTGTAGGGCCCCGCGATGTCGCGGGAGCGGAAGACGGACTGCCAGCCGCGGGCCACACCTCCGGCCGGCGCGAAGATCCAGTAGTACCCGTCACGCCGGTAGACCTTGGGTCCCTCCAACGTCCGGTAGCCCGGTAGCAGGTCCCCGTCGATGATCACCTGCCCGTCGTCGAGCAACCGCTGTCCGTCGGGGCTCATGCGGTGCAACGTCAGCCGGTTGTTCACCCCGGCGCGGCTCCTGGCCCACGCGTGGACGAGATAGGCATTGCCGTCGTCGTCCCAGAACGGGCACGGGTCGATGAGGCCGAGACCGGGCTTGAGCAGGTGGGGGCTGCTCCATGGGCCGCGCGGGTCGCTTGTCGTGACGACGTGAACGCCCCGGTCGGGGTCGCCGTAGAAGATCCAGAATCGGCCGTCGTGGTGGCGCAGGGAAGGCGCCCACACCCGGCCTCCGGGCTCCGGTGTGGTCAGACCCTCCAGCCGGGGCAGGGCGTGGCCGAGGATGGTCCAGTTGACCAGGTCCCGCGAGTGCAGGATGGGCAGGCCGGGCACCTTGGAGAAGCTGGAGGCGGTCAGGTAGAAGTCATGTCCCACCCGGATGACGTCGGGGTCGGACCAGTCGGCGTTCAGCACCGGGTTGCGGTAGGTGCCATCCCCCAGGTCAGGCTGCCAAGGGCTCATCTGTTCACCGCTTCGTGTTCGTATGACGGATCGAGGCCGGCAAGACGCGGGGCGCTGGAGGAGCCGCCCGGCGGCGGGGTCATCCCCGCCGCCGGGCGGGCCGAGCCTCGCACGCCGTTGTGCGAGGCTCGGCTCAGCGTTCCTCAGGTGCCGATGTTGGCCTGCGGGCCGGTGTAGGCCCGCAGAAGGTTCGGCACGTCGGCCGTGGGGTCGAGGGTGTAGGAGTAGAAGCTCCTGGGGTCGAAGGCGGTGCCCTTCTCCTTCACCTTGCCGCTGCCCCAGTTGCTGTTGACCACGGTGTTGCCGCGCTGCACCAGTTCGCCGGCCTCGACGTAGTAGGGGTCCTTGACGGTGTCGAAGTAGCTGTTCTCGATGACCGCCTTGGTCAGGCCGCGCACGAAGTGGCCGTACCCGGTGACGTTCTGCAGGTAGTTGTTGTACAGGTGCAGGTTGGCGATGTTGTCGGCGCTGGGGTTGCGTGAGTTGGTGTTCTGGAACCAGTTGTGGTGGATCGTGATCTGCGAGGTGACGTTGTCGGTCCAGCCGATGCCGAAGGTCTTGTTGTTCTCGGCGAAGTGGTTCCAGGACACGGTGAGGTTCGTGGTGTCCTTGCGGCTGTCGAGGAGTCCGTCGTTCATCCTGGTCAGCCGGTTGTGGTCGATCCAGATGTGGTCGGCGGTGTCGATCTGGATGGCGTCGTAGTCGTAGGAGTCATCGCCCGGGTCGTCATCGGGCATCCGGGTGTCGCGGATGGTCAGGTTACGGATGATCACGTTGCTGACGCCGGCCTTGAGGAAGAAGCCGCCCCCGACGATCTCGCCGCTGGTGCCGACGCCGATGACGGTCTTGTTCGAGGCCACCCGCAGTTCGGTGCCCTTGGGGGTGATGTCGATCGTGCCCGCGACCTTGATGATGTACGGCTCGACGGCCGTGACGTAGCGGTTGAGGTCGGTCTGGTTGGTGACGGTGACGGTCTGACCGCCCGCGCCGCCGGTGGTGGGCCCGCGGCCGAGGCCGGGCAGGGCCGCGAAACCGTCAGGGGTGGAGGGCCAGGTCCGGGGCCCGGTCGGCGTGGGGGTCGGCGTCGGTGTGGGGGTGGGGGTGGGGTTCTGGGTGGTCGGCCGCTGGAACGTCCAGCGCTGGCCGGCGACGGTGGCGCAGGTCTGCTGGGTGACGGCTCCGCCGGAGGAGCCGGCCAGGCACAGGCCGTTGGTGGCGACGATCTGGTAGAGGCCGCCGGCCTGGCCGGTGAAGGTCCACTGCTGGTTGGGCTTGTCACCGCTGCCGCAGCCCCACTGCTGGATCTGCGTGCCGGGCGAGGAGCTGGCGCCGGTCACGTCGAGGCAGCGGCCGCTGTTGACGTTGACGAGCTTGAAGCGGCCCCCGCTGGAGGCGACCACCCGGAAGTGCTGCCAGGTGGCGGTGGCCGCCGCGCAGGCACCCTGCTGCAGCTTGGCACCGTTGGCGGTCCCGTGATCCTCGATCTCGGCGCACGCGCCGCTCTGGTCGCCGACGAGCTGGTAGACGCCGCCGGCGACGGGTGCCTCGCCGGCCGAGGCCCCGGCGGGGGTGATGATCGCGATGATGGCGAGGGCCGCGAGTAACAGCAGGGCCGCGGCGGCCGCCGCGGTGCCGCCGCGGCGGCGGCGGAGGGGTGGGGCGAACGATGTCACGAGGTGGTCTTCCTTTCCGGGGGCGTGGCTCTGGGGCACGGCGGATCCGTGGCACCGGCCGAGGCCGGACGTCGTGGTGTGACGGCCGGGCGGTCCGTCGTGACGTTCACCGCGTGGGGCCGGTGCGGTGGTGACGTTGAGGAGCCCGGTCTGCCTCTGAGGGGATCTCGGAGGCCGGGGCGATGTCACGGAGAACTGCACGTGGCTTCACCGCATCGATAAGGCGCAAATGTTGACAAAGCCCTCGACAACGGGAGGCGCGCCCTCACTGTAAGGAGAGCGGTAATTAGAGTCAATGGCTTTCGGTAATCATTTGTTTCTTCGATTGACGTAACCTGAAACGCTGTCGTAACGTGACTTTCGACATCAGGCGTGCGCCCCGCCACCGCGGGTCGCCGCTGTCGGAAAGACGCGAACGACCACCGTGGGAGCGACCTGCCCGCCCCGCTTCTACGGGCGGCGGCACGCGTCACGACCCCTGGAGCACGGCCGACCCCCGCCGTGATCCGGCCGTCAAAGGTACGCCGACCCGCGTCGCCTCCCTCACCGTCACCGCGCCGGTACACGCCCGCGTCCCTCCCGGGCCGGCCCGATGACCCGACACCCCCCAGAAACCACACGCCGTGACGCCGGCTCACCGGCACCTCGCGAAGGGACTGCGCTCCGATGACCGATCGACCCGCACGAATGGCCGGCGCCCGATTAAGCCGCCGCGATCTGATGAGAACGGCCGGGCTGTCCGGTCTCGCCCTGGGCCTGACCGCCTGCGGCCGTGGATTCGGCGGTGGCGGCGCCGATCCCGGGGCCGGTGGCGTTCAACTGAACATGGTCTGGTGGGGTGACGCCGCCAGAGCGCAGAAGACCCAGGCCGCGCTGGACATCTTCACGAAGAAGAACCCCGGCGTCACCGTGAAGACCGAATACCAGGACAGCGGCCCGTACAAGGACAAGCTGGCGACCCGCTTCGCCGCGGGCAATCCGCCGGATCTGATGATGATGCGCATGGACAGCCTGCGCGAGTACGCCGACCGGGGAGCACTGCTCGACCTCAACGCGCACACCGGCGCCGTCGACCTGTCCGGGCTGAGCGAGGGCGCCCGGTCGCTGTCGACCGTCGGCGACAAGGTCTTCGGCATCCCCTCCGGCCTGAACACCCTCGGCTTCGTCGTCAACAAGACCGTGACCGAGAAGTACGGCGTGAAAATCCCGGACGGCGATACCTGGAGCTGGGAGGACCTGGCCACCTTCGCGCGAGAGATCTCCACGGCCAGCGGCAAGAAGGTCTACGGCACCGGATTCGACGCCGACACTCTGGCCAACGTCATCACCTTCACCCGCCAGCGCGGGGAGGAGTTCTTCACCGAGGACGGCAAGCTGGGCGTCAGCGAGGCCACGATCGTCGCCTGGTTCGAGATGTTCGGAGCGATGCGGGACGAGGGCGGCTACCCGCCCGCCGGTTTCTTCGAGAACGTCGGCTCCTCGGCCGAGCAGTCGTATCTGGCCAAGGGCACGGTGGCCTCCCAGATCATCCCCACCAACAACTTCCTGGCCTACAACGCTGCGGCCGGCGGCAACCTGGCCCTGCTCCGGATGCCCGGCGAAACCACCGGCAAGCGGCGCGGGCAGTCGATCGACACCCCGGCACTGTGGTCGATCGCGGCCGCCTCCAAGCATTCCGCCCAGACACTGAAACTGCTCAACTTCCTCATCAACGACCCGGACGCCTCCAGAGCGACCGGCACCACCCGGGGCGTGCCGGCCAACACGAAGGTGGCCGGTGAGATCAAGGCGTCCCTGCCGCCCGACGACCAGGTCGCCACCGACTACCTCGTCCGCCTGCAGAAGGAGGAACTGCCGCGCGCCTACGCCTACCCTCCGGGTGCCAGCAGCATCGCCTCAACCCTGGAGTCGATCGCCGCCGAGGTCGAGTTCAAGCGGCAGACCCCCCAGCAGGCCGCCACCGCGATCGTCGAGGCGGGCAGGAAGGCGCTCGGCGGGTGACGCACGCGAGACGCCCGCCGGGCGAGGAGAGCGCGCCGGGCCGCGCCCTTCTGGATCGCTCGATCCCCAACACGCCGGCGGACGCCGCGCCCGGGCCCGCGAACCAGCAGGAGGCGGCCCGGCGCGGTGGGCCGCGGCGGCGCTCCAAGCCGCCCCAGGACCATGCCGGCTATCTGTTCCTGCTGCCCTGGTTCGCCGGGATGCTGTTCACCGTCATCCCGTTCTTCGCCTCCCTGTACCTGGCGTTCACCGACTACAACCTCCTCAACACGCCACGGTGGGCCGGCCTGGACAACTTCGCGCAGATGCTGCGCGACCCGGTGCTGCACCAGTCGCTGAAGGTCACCTTCATCTACACGTTCGTGTCGGTGCCGCTGTCTCTGGTCGCGGCGCTGGCAGTGGCCATGCTGCTCAACCGTGGCGTCCGAGGGCTGCCCGTCTACCGGGCGATCTTCTACCTGCCCTCCCTGCTCGGCGGCAGCGTCGCCGTCGTCCTGCTGTGGCGCTACATCTTCGGCCTCGACGGCGTCGTGAACGGGTTTCTCGGCTGGTTCGGGGTCGAGGGCCCCGGCTGGACGTCCGACCCTGACTACGCCCTGACCACGCTGATCGTCCTGCACATCTGGACCTTCGGCTCACCCATGGTGATCTTCCTGGCGGGGCTGCGACAGATCCCGGGCATGTACTACGAGGCCGCCGCCATCGACGGCGCCTCCCGGTGGCAGCGGTTCCGCTCGATCACCTTGCCACTGCTGAGCCCGATCATCTTCTTCAACCTGATCCAGTCCCTGATCTCGTCTTTTCAGACCTTCACCCAGGGATTCATCATGAGCGGCGGCACCGGCGGACCGGCCAACTCCACCCTGTTCTACAACCTGTACCTCTACCAGCAGGGCTTCTCCCAGTTCAACATGGGCTACGCCTCGGCCATGGCCTGGATGCTGCTGGTGATCATCGCGGCGTTCACCGCGATCAACTTCCTGGCCGCGAAGTACTGGGTCTTCTACGACAACTGAGGTCACGTCATGTCGATCGCCACCCCGGCCCCGCCCTCGCCGGAAGAGGACAGCTTCGTCGAGCGCGTGGGCAGGACCCGCCGATCCCGGTACGCCAAGCACATACTGCTGTGCCTGGTCGGCGCGGTCATGATGTACCCCCTGCTGTGGATGATCTCCAGCTCGCTCAAACCCGACGAGCTGATCTTCACCGATCTGTCGTTGTGGCCGGCCACGGTGGACGTGAGCAACTACATCGACGGCTGGACCGCCCTGGAGCAGCCGTTCACCGTCTATCTGGTCAACTCGCTGGTGATCGTCGTGCTGAGCATCGTCGGGAACCTGGTCTCCTGCTCGCTGGCGGCCTACGGCTTCGCCCGGCTGAAGTTCACCGGCCGCAAACTGTTCTTCACCCTGATGCTCGGCACCATGATGCTGCCCGGTCACGTGCTGCTGGTGCCGCAGTACATCGTCTTCGCCAACCTGGGCTGGCTCAACACCTACTACCCGCTGCTGGTGCCCAACTTCCTGGCCACCAACGCGTTCTACATCTTCTTGATGGTGCAGTTCATGCGCGCCCTGCCCAAGGAACTCGACGACGCCGCCCGCATCGACGGCTGCGGACCGTTTCGCACCTTCTGGAAAGTCATCATGCCGCTGTGCCTGCCCGCGTTCGCCACCACGGCGATCTTCACCTTCATCTCGGTGTGGAACGAGTTCTTCGGCCCGCTGATCTACCTGACCGACTCCGAGCTCTACACCGTGCCGCTGGCCCTGCGGCAGTTCATCGACTCCGAAGGCCAGTCGCAGTGGGGGCAGATGTTCGCCATGTCCTTCCTGTCGCTCGCCCCGGTCATCGGGTTCTTCATCGCCGGCCAGAAGTACCTGGTCAAGGGCATCGCCACCACCGGCCTGAAATAGCATCTGGGAGGATTTCCCGCTCATGCCCCATCATCAGGGACCGGCAGGACGCCGGTACGCGTTCGTCGGCACCGGATCGCGCGCCCGCATGTATCTGGAGGCGCTGCTCGGCCCGTACGCCGACGTCGGGTACCCGGTGGCCTTCTGCGACACCAACGAGGTGCGCATGGCCTACTATGACCGCCTCGTCGCCGAAGCCCGGCCGGATCTGCGGATCTCCCACCACCCCGCCGACCGGTTCGGGCGGATGCTCACGCGCGAGCGCCCCGACGTCGTGGTCGTCACCTCACCGGACGCCACCCACGCCGACTACATCAGCCAGGCGCTGCGCCACGGCGCGGACGTGGTGGTGGAGAAACCGCTGACCGTGGACGTCGCCGGGCTGCGGCAGATCCAGGACGCGCTCGCCGCGAGTACCGCGCAGCTAACCGTCACCTTCAACTACCGCTACTCGCCGCGCAACACCCTGGTGCGCCGGCTCCTCGCTGACGGCGCCATCGGCGAGGTCACCTCGGTGGCGTTCGAATGGTGCCTGGACACCGTGCACGGCGCCGACTACTTCCGCAGGTGGCATCGCGACAAGGCCGTCTCCGGCGGCCTGCTGGTCCACAAGGCGACCCACCACTTCGACCTGGTCAACTGGTGGCTGGCCGACACGCCCGCCGTCGTGTTCGCCCGCGGCGGCCTGCGTTTCTACGGCGCCGACAACGCCCGCGAGCGGGGCCTGGGGCCGCGGCCGGAGCGCAGCAGGGACGCCGTCGGCTCAGCCGACCCGTTCGCGCTCGACATCCTCGCCGACGACCGGCTGCGCCGGCTCTACTACGACGGCGAACACCTGGACGGCTACACCCGCGACCGCGACGTCTTCTCCGAGGGCATCACCATCGAAGACAACCTCAATGTCGTAGTCGGCTACCGTCGCGGCGCGTCGATGTCATACACCCTGCACGCGCACAGCCCATGGGAGGGGTACCGTGTCGCGATCAACGGAACCGAGGGGCGCATCGAACTCGACGTCGTCGAGCGCGCGCACGTCGAACCCGACACGGCCGGCGCGACGATCGGCGCCGCCACCGCCCCGCGCGCCGTCTCCCGGACCGCAGAAGCCGTCGCGGACCCCGGCGCCGCCGAGGATGACCACCGTGATGGGCGGGAGCAGCCGCGCACGAGGGGGGCGCGGCTGCTCCTGCAACGCCACTGGGAGCGCGCCATGCTGGTACCGATTCCCACCGCCCGGGGCGGACACGGAGGAGGCGACGCGATGCTGCTCGACGATGTGTTCCGCACTCCTGCCGGGGACCCGCTGCACCGGCAGGCCGGATTCGCCGACGGCGCGGCGAGCGTCATGGTCGGCATCGCGGGCAACGAGTCGCTGCGCACCGCGCAGGCGGTGTGCCTCGACGACCTCGGGCTGTCACCGGCTCCCGCGGCCGATCGCCGCTGAACAACGCCTCGATCATGGGGCAGGGGCCTTGACCACCCACCACTCTCGAGCCTGGTGACACCGAGAATTGTCGTACGCTCGACAAACACAGCGACCTTGGGGATGGACCCTCGGCCTCGTCGAGGCGGAGAGAGACGGCGATACGATCATGCATGCTCCCGGCGTACACCCGGTGCTCGCCGACCAGCCGCGAGGCGTCGCCGTGCTGCGCCTGCGCGGACACGACGTCGCCCGGTACGTATGGGGGCCCGACATCCCCCTGTCCGCGTCGCCGCGGCCCTACCTGCATCCCGTACGCACGCTGGCCGGGGTCACCGTCACCGACGCCGCCCCCGACTCCCACACCCACCAGTTCGGGATCAGCGTCGCCTTCCCCGAGCTAGACGGCTGCAACTTCTGGGGTGGCCGCACCTTCGTCGCGGGCCACGGCCCGGCCTGGCTGGACAACCACGGCACCCAACGCCACCAGCGCTGGACACGCCGCACAAGCACTGAGCTGGACCACACCCTCCAGTGGATCGGCGCCCAGCAGGCGACACTGTTGCGGGAGCGACGCTCGATCACCTGCCGGATGCTGAGCGAGACCGCCTGGTCACTCGGCATCCGGACCCGGCTCACCAATGCCGCCGAACGGCCGCTGACGTTTCGCAGCCCGGCCGCGCTGGGCCGGACCGGCGCCGGATACGGCGGTGTCTTCTGGCGCGGCCCCGCCGTCACCGGCGTCGCCCAGGTCCTTAGCCCGGCCGGTACGGACCTCCCCCACGTCCACGGCCACAGCGCCGACTGGGTCGCCGTCACCGGCACCGACCACGACGGACGCCCCTGGACGATGGTCTTCACCCCCGCGGACGAGGTCACCGCGCGAAACAGGTGGTTCGTCCGCGCTCGCGACTACCTCGGTGTCTGCTCGTCGCTGACCTGGGACGAGCCGTTCACGCTCGCTCCAGGTGAGAGCGTCGAGCGGCACGTCGCCGCCGTGGTGGCCGACGGCGCCCTCTCTGCCGCAGCCGCCGCCGGGCTCGCCGTCACTGCCCGGGCGGCGACATGACCGGAAACATCCGGCCGAGCCGGCCCCGGCAACCGCAAAGTCCCGTCCGGCAGGAGAACCTGCGCACCCTCAACCTCGAACTGATCTTCCGGCACATCGTCGCCGCCGGACGCCCCATCTCCCGCACCGAGCTGGCGACGGTCACCGGCCTGACCCGCCCCACCATCACGCGCATCGCCGAGGACCTCCTGGCCGGTCAGCTCATCACCGAAACAGGCCTGACCCACAACGGGCGCGCGGGCCGTCCCCGCGTCGGCCTGACCCTGTCCGGCAGGGGACCGGCCGGGCTCGGGCTCGACATCCGCGCCGATGCGCTGGCGGCCTGCGTCGTCGATCTCACCGGCACCGTCCGCCATCTCGCGTTCGCCCCTTCGGCGTACGCCGGAGCCGACGCCCCCGACGTGCTGGCCCGCCTGGCACACATGGCCCGTGCCGCGATCGAGGCCGCAGCTGCGCAGGACCTCACCGTCGTCACCGCCACCCTGGCCGTCCCCGGCCCCGTCCACGCCGGCATCGTACGGTCCGCGCCCGAGCTCGGATGGCGCGACGTCGACGCCGAGGCACTGCTGCGCGCCGCCCTCGACCCCCTTGATCTACCGCTCACCGTCGACAACCAGGCGAACCTCGCCGCACTCGGCGAGCTGTACGCCAGCGACAACACCCTCAGCAGCTTCGTCTACGTCTCCGGTGGGCTCGGTATCGGCGCCGGCATCGTCTTGGACGGGCACCTCATGCGCGGCGCCCGCGGCTGGAGCGGCGAACTCGGGCATGTCGCGGTGTACCCCGACGGCAAGCCCTGCCCGTGCGGCTCGCGCGGCTGCCTGCAGGCGTACGCGAGCCTCCCCGCGATCCTCGGCGACGAACCCGCGCCCGCCGGCACCACGCCCGACATCGCCATCACCGACCGCGCCGAGACCGGTGACCCCGCCACCCTCGCCGCGCTCGACGGCGCCGGCACCACGCTGGGCATCGCTCTGGCCGACATGCTCAACATCCTCGACATCGACACCGTCCTGCTGGGCGGCAGCTTCTCCCTCCTGGCGTCCTGGCTCACCACGAACGTCAGAGTGGAGATCGACCGACGTGTCCTCAGCGCCGCGTGGGCACCCATCACGGTCCGG
Source organism: Streptosporangium sp. G12 (assembly GCF_052983175.1). NCBI lineage: Bacteria > Bacillati > Actinomycetota > Actinomycetes > Streptosporangiales > Streptosporangiaceae > Streptosporangium > Streptosporangium sp. G12. The sequence goes on from NZ_JBRIQO010000015.1 coordinate 13,100, forward strand.
CCCGCCCTGCTCGGCCCGGACGCCGCCGCCATCGGCGCCGCCCTGACCTCCATCGACCAGGTCAGGCAACACCCTACCGACTGGCTGACCCGCCGATCATCCCAACCATGGCACGCCGCCTCCGCTCCGCCATCGTGAGCCGAACGCCTCCCGGCCGTACACCGGCTACAACCGGCGGCGGGGAAGTGAGTCATCAGTAGCCGAGGGTGCGGTCGACAAAGCCGCGCGGATCCCGCCGGCTTCCCTCCCGGAGCAAGGAACTCACTCCCCCCCGAGAAACGATCACGATGATCCCAGGAAGCAATCTTCCGAGCCCTTACTCCATCTCGGGTCGCTGAGTAGGCCCGGGGCGCGGTACCGGGATCGCCGAGACCGGACGCAACGCGGTCTCGCCCGCTGTGATCGGCCGCCACTGTCCCGAGGGGGTGGTGAACCGGCGACGGACGTCCGTCCAATTCCTGCGGGACGGCTGGGTCGTCGGTTCGGCGGCGTCGGAGACCTTCGAACGGTGCCGGACTTCCTCCCGCCACCACGATGACGAGGATCCCGGCCGCGACCATGATCTCGTTCCCGCCGGTGAGCGAACGCGATCATGCCGACCAGCTAGGACAGGAGGAAGGTGTAGGCGACCGAGTGCTGCTGCCCGGACATGAAGGACAGGAACTGGCTGACGAAGGCGCTGCGCGAGTAGCTGTCCCCCCTGCCGGTCAGGTCGCGGTGGAAGGCCGTGCGGAACAATGCCTGATACTCCTGGACGCCGATCATCTGGTCGTCGTCGACGTCGGTGACGTCGAACAGCACCTCGGCGATCTTGACCAGCCCGGAGCTGGGCAGGCAGGCGGCCGAGGCGGCGTATTCCTGGCGCGTGACACGCCCGTCGCCGTCGGCGTCGAGACCGGCCCGCAACTCCCCCCACCAGGCGGCGTAGGCGCTGTAAAGCCGTTCCTCGTCCCGTTCCTCCAGGTCGAGCCGAGTGGCGACCTCTCTGGCCATGGCGGCCAGGTCGGGCCAGGCGAGGTAGCCGTCGCCGGTCTGGTCCAGAACCTCGGCGAAGAACCGGTCAGCCGAGCGTGTGGCTTGATCGGCCTCCTCGGAAGCGGGGGTGATGAGCCTGAGCATGGCCGCGGCCTGGCCGGCCTTGCGGCGCAGGTCCGCCCACGGCCCGGCCCCATCGCCGTGGTGGGGATCCAGCAGACTCATGAACGAGCTGGTGTGCACCCAGCCGTCTGGAAGCAGGCGAGTAGCCAATCCGGCGGTCAGGTAGACCCCGTGCATGAGCGCCCGCGTCCCTGGGAGGTCAGGCAGGGCGACACGCCGGCAGAAGGATTCCGGCAGCGAGGCGATGGTGACCGCGGCGGCCACAGGGCCTGCCACAGCCCGGCCCGCGGCCCACACCGCGGGATGGCCGCGCAGCAGGGGCGGTGCGGGCACGTTGGCGAAGAGCCGGTAGAGGATGACGCGCACCGCCTCGGTGCTCTCCAGACGATGGTCGATCATGTCGTCGTAGTAGTGCCAGAAGTCCTGCAACGTCGCGGGAAGCTGGTCGCTGTCGCCCTCGAGCAGGGTCAGAAGCGTTCGGAACTCGGTGTAGAGCCGTTCTACGGCGGGCCCGTCGAGCGACTCACCGCTCAGCCGGTACATCGTCACCGCCGACTCGAACAGGGTCGCCACCACCCAGGCGCGTGCTTCGGCGTCCATCGCGTCGTAGCCGCGACCTTGCGGGTCGGTGCCCGAGATGCGGGCGTGCAGACGGTTGAGGCGAGCCGCCTCTCGGCTGCGGACATGCCGATCCGGGTCGAGCAGCCGTTGCGTGCTCACCACGGTGTTGCGCAGACGCCGCCACGGATGAGTCACGAATGTCGAGTTGCCGATGAGCGCCGCGCCGATCTGCGGGTGCGCGGCTTCCAGAACCGTGGCGCGGGTCACCGCAAGGCCCCAGCGTGCCTCGTTGACGAGGCGGTGCAGCATCGAGTTCGGACCGAAGACGTCGACGGTCTCCCGCGCGGTGGGCTGGTTCGTCAAAGTCCCTCTCCCGTCGTGGTGATCGGCTGGCGGACATCGCCGAACCGGCGCCGGCGCCGCCGGTAGGCGTCGAGGCATTCCCAGAGGTGGGTCGCGCGAAAGTCGGGCCACAGCACCTGCGGGAAGACCCATTCGGCGTAGGCCACCTGCCAGAGCATGAAGTTGGAGATCCGTTGCTCTCCGGAGGTGCGAATGACCAGATCCACATCCGGCGTGTCGGAGTACGGAAGATGCCGGGCGAAGGTGGCCTCGGTGACCTGCTCGGCGGGTACGGCGGCGCGGATCAGCGAACGGGCGGCCTCCACGATGTCGTGGCGTCCCCCGTGATCGAAGGCGATCGTCAGCGTCATCTGCCTGTTGTCACCGGTAAGAGTCATCAGATCGGTGATGTCTTGAGCCAGCAGGGGTGGGATCCGCGGATCGGTCATGCCGAGGAATCTGCACCGGACACCTCGCGCGTGCAACGCCGGTGCGTGCTTACGGATGGCCCGGCGCACGAGCCTCATCAGGATGTCGACCTCGCCCGCCGGTCTCCGCCAGTTCTCGGTGGAGAAGGCGTACAGGCTCAGCCACTCGACACCGGCCGAGCGTGCCGCCTCGATGGTGTCGATCACGGCCGTCTCCGCCGCCTCGTGGCCCGCGGTGCGCGGCAGCGATCGCCGCGTGGCCCACCGCCCGTTCCCATCCATCACACAAGCCAGATGACGCGGCACTCCGCTGATAATTTCCATAGCGAAGCGTGACTATAGCATTACCGAAAGTATCGTCGGGTGTCGCGGGCCGTGACCCTCGGATAGCGGCGAAGCGCGGGTCGCCGACCTGCAACTCGTCCAAGCGCTCGTCTTCGAGGCCCTGCTCGCGAACAGGACCACCCGCCCGCCGGTGTTCGAGGCCGTGGCCCTGGTGGAGGCCGGGTCGAACGCCGGAGTCGAGACCGGCCTGGCCAAGGTGGCCACCGCCCGGATGATCCAGCAGGTCACCGACGCGGCCATCCAGGTTCACGGCGCGGCCGGACTCGGGCCTGACACCCCGCTGCCCGCGCCGTTTCGCACCGGCCGGATGGCCCGCCTCCTCGACGGCCCCGACGAACTGCACGTCAGCGCGGTGGCTCGCCGAATCCTCGGATGAACCTCGCCCGCGCGACCTCCACACCCGCCCCCGTCATCACGACGATGAAGATCCGCGTGGATATGAGCCAAGGCCGGGCGGTCCGGCCGTGATGGACGGTCCGCCCGGCGCAGAGCCCACGGTCATCGGGCACGGCAGCCTGTGGTTCCGCTCAGGGCAGCAGGAGGGAGGCGATGCCCAGGGCCGCGCAGATGCCCAGGATGCGTAGCATCGGCCAGCGCAGCGCGAACGTCATGACCAGGGCCGCGGCGGTGATGACCAGCGCCACGACGTTGACGGTGGCGACTTCGGGAAGCTGGACGCTGAAGGGGCCCTGGGCCCAGGTGAAGGTCCGGGTGAACAGGGTGTGCTGGGCGAAGTAGAGGGCCAGGTTGGCGATGACGCCGACGACCGCGGCGGTGATGCCGGTCAGGGCGGCACTGATCGCGGCGTTGTGGCGCAGCCGCTCGATGTGGGGGGCGCCCAGGAAGATGAACAAAAAGCAGGGCACGAAGGTGACCCAGGTGGTCAGCAGGGCGCCCAGCAGCGCGCCCGCCCAGGGGTTGAGCATGCCCGGATCGCGGAAGGCGCCCAGGAAGGCGACGAACTGCACGACCATGATGAGCGGCCCGGGGGTCGACTCGGCCAGCGCCAGGCCGCGCACCATCTCACCGGGGGTGAGCCAGGCGTAGGTCTGGACGGCCTGCTGGGCGACGAAGGCCAGCACCGCGTAAGCGCCGCCGAAGGTGACCAGGGCGGTGCCGGAGAAGAACAGCCCCTGGGTGGTGAAGACGCTGCCGGTGCCGGTCAGCAGGGCGACGGCGGCCACCGGCAGCCACCAGGCGACCAGCCCGACGGCCAGGATCTTGCCCGCCGAGCGCCAGCTGGGGGTGGCGTGGTGCAGCGCGTCGTCGGAGATCAGCGGCGCGGGCCCGTCGTCGGCGCCGTGCCCGCCACCGCCCTTCTTCACCAGGGCGGGTCGGAACCTGTACACCGCCCAGCCGATGAGCGCGGCCGCGGCGACCACGACGGGGAAGGGAACCGCGAACAGCGCGAGCGCGGCGAAGGCGGCCACCGCGACGGCGACGAAGAGCGGGTGGGTCAGCGAGCGCCTGGCGACCCGGATGACGGCCTGGGCCACGATGGCCAGCACGGCCGGCGCGATCCCGGCGAACAGGGCGACCACCACGGAGGTGTCGGCCCAGATGACATAGACGGCCGAGAGGGCCAGCAGCGCGAGCATGCCGGGCAGGACGAACAGGGTGCCGGCCACCAGGCCGCCGCGGGTGCCGTTCAGCAGCCAGCCGACGTAGATGGCCAGCTGCTGGGCCTCGGGGCCGGGCAGCAACATGCAGTAGTTGAGGGCGTGGTTGAAACGCTGCTGGCCGATCCAGCGTTTCTCCTCCACCAGGGTGCGCTGCATGACCGCGATCTGCCCGGCCGGGCCGCCGAAGGTCTGCAGGGAGATGCCGAACCAGGCGCGCACCGCCTGGCGAAACGGGATCACGTCCCCCGAGGTGGTGGAAGTCGTGGTGGGCGGGTTGGTGGTCATCGGGTGCTCCGGTTCAGGCGGGTGGGCGGCCGAGCAGGAACGCCCGCCGGTAGTACTCGTACAGTCCGTCGAACAGCGGGCCGGTCAGCTCCAGGACGCGCTCGTCGTCGCAGACCATGGACAGCCCGCGCAGGACGACGTCCAGGCCCGGGGCCTCGGGAGCGTCGTAGCGCTCGTCGTCGACGTCGGCCTCGTGCACGATCTCGGCGATCTTCCACAGCACCGGGTCGGTCAGCTCGTAGGTGCGCAGGATCGTCTCGAAACTGCAGTCGGCGCCGTGGTGGGACAGCTTCACGCCGCGCATGTCGAACGGGGTCGCCTCAGATGGCACCTGGGCCGGGTCGTCGACGAAGGTGAAGCGCGCCTCGGCGTCGAGGTGGCGGCGGATCAGCCAGGCGCACGCCGCCCGGTCGATGTGCACCCCCGCCCGGGTCGCCCACCTCATCGCGGGCCCGCCTTCGAAGTCGGTGCCGTCTCGGCGTCTTGGCCCCTGACGGCCGCTGGGTCCTCATCGGCCCTGCCCACCACCGGGTCGTCACCGCGGCGGGCGGAAACCTGCTCAGACGCCTGCTCGGGCGAGGTCAGGGCGCGAACCGCCTGGTGGGCCACGTCGCGTTCGGCGGGGGCGAAGAAGTCGCGGCGGCCGATGCGGCGCAGCTCCGCGCGCAACCGGCCCGCCACCCGCGAGCGCTCCCCCGCCCCGGCGCCCTCGACGGCGCGGGCCGCGGCGACGACCGCCAGGTACTCGGTCCGGCGAGCCGCCTGCATCTGCTCGGCGATCGCCCGCTCCTGGGCCAGGCTCGCGGGGGTGGCCAGCCAGACCGTGGCGGTGCCGTCCGCGGCGCCGATCTCCTCGGCGATCCAGTCGAGCTGCTCACGGGTGCGCGCGTCGGCGGGCAGCGCCACCAGGCCGTCGCCGAGGCGGGCCACCCCCAGCCGCTCCAGCTTGCGCCAGACGGCGATCCGCGGCGCCGAGGGCTGGCGCGGGATCCGGTAGGCCAGCAGCACCCACTGCCCCACCTGGCCGGGCGGCGCCAAGGGATCATGATCCACGAAGCACTCCTTGGTATCGGTAACTATGGTCACTGTAACCACGGTTACTATTAAAGAGGAAGAGGGTCGGCACGGCACTCACCTGGCGCAGGCGTGGCGACCAAGCAGGGCAAGGAGAGCGCGGATGGGGCAGAAAGGGTTCGTCCTGGAGCAGGTCAGCCTGCATCGCGGGGGCACACCGGTCCTGGCCGAGATCTCCGCGCACCTGCCGCCGGGATGTTGCACGCTGGTGACCGGGCCCAGCGGGGTGGGTAAATCGAGCCTGCTGCGGTTGCTCAACCGTCTCGCCGAACCCAGCGCCGGACGGATCTTGCTGGACGGCCGGCCACTGAGTGGCCATGACCCGCTGCTGTTGCGCCGCCGGGTCGCTCCGGTGGCCCAGCACATGGTGCTGCTGACCGGTTCGGTGGCCGAGGAGCTGGCCGTGGGATGTCCCGGCCTGGATGCCGCTCGCGCCGCCGACCTGCTGGAGCAGGTGGGTGCCTCCTTCCTGCCCCGCTCCACCGAGGGCCTGTCCGGGGGGCAGGTCCAGCGCCTGGGCCTGGCTCGCGCGCTGGCCACCGGTCCGGAGATCCTGCTGCTGGATGAGCCCACCTCGGCGCTGGACGCCGCCGCCGCCTTTGCCTCGCACGCCCGTACCGCCCTGCGCACCGCGGTGATGCCCGCCGTCGACGCCACCAAGGTCGTCGGGCTGATCAGCCTGCCGGGCGCCATGACCGGCCTCATCCTGGCCGGCGTGGACCCGCTGACCGCTATCCGCTACCAGATCGTGGTGATGTACATGCTGCTGGCCGCCGCCACCTTGGCCGCCCTGGTCTCCGCACGTCTGGCTCGCACCGCCCTGTTCGACGACGCCCACCGCCTCCACGATCTTCCCGCCGCCTTGCCGACACCGCCCCCCGAACGCCCCCGCTGACGCGGACGACGGTCACATCGGCAGCAGGAACAGGCTGAGCGGGGTACTGGCCACGGTCAGCGCGGCGGCGAGGGCCAGCACGCGCAAAGCCAGGGGCATCCGCGCCGGGGTGCGCAGACGGCTGATGCGAGCGTCCATGTCCTGACCGGCGCCGCCGAGAGTGCCGGCCGGCGACAGGATACGGTCACAGTCGCGAAAGCGCCGCAGCGCCTCCACCAGCACGAGGCGGTCGCGCTCGTGGGCCGCGCGGTCGTCGGCGCGCATCTCCACCAGCAGCGCCACCGCCTCCAGCATCACCTGGATGCCTCGGCTCCACGGAAAGGCACGCCGCAGCGCGGCGAACGGGAGCAACACCAGGTCATGGCGCTCGCGGGCGTGCGCGCGCTCGTGGGCGAGCACGGCCTCCAGCTCGCGGGGCCCGAGCAGTCCCAGGGTGCCGGTGCTGACGACGATGGTCGCGCGACGGCCGGGAAGGCAGTAGGCGGCGATGTCGGGATGTTCCAGCACGAGGGCCTGCCGGGCACCGGGATCGGTGCGGGCCACCAGGCGCAGCAGCGCGCGGTGGCGACGCCGCAGCGAGGCCACCGACAGGGCGCTCACGGCGAACGCCACCAGCACCCAGGCGGCCATCGCGACCCCGGCGACGGTGAGGGTCACCTGTGCGGCCGACAGGTCGTGCCGCGGGCGGCCACCGGCCAGGTCGGCGGCGAACCGCCCCAGGGCGGGCAGCACTCCGAGCCGGTAGGGGGCCAGTCCCACCGCGACCGCCGTACCGACGACCGACAGCAGCGTGGACAGGCCGATGGCCTGCCAGATGAACAGGGCGGTTCGCGGTGCCCGCCACGACCAGGTGCCGCGAGCCATCACGAGGGCGGCGGCCAGGCAGGTGAGCAGGACGATCAGGTGGTGGGCGACGTACGTCATGACGGTGTGCCGCCGGGGTGGTGCGGCAGTGCCTCGCGCAGGGCTTCGGCCTCGTCGTGGCTGACCGAGCGGGCGAAGCGGCTCAGTGCGGCGATGCGGTCACCGGTCTCGCTCAGCGCCGACAACATCAGCTCGGCGATGTAGACCTCGCGCCCGGCCGCGGCCGTGTAGCGCCAGGTCCGCCCGTCGTCGTCGCGTTCGCGCCGGATGAAGTCCTTGCGCACCAGCCGGTTCATCACCGTCATCACCGTCGTGTAGGCCAAGCTCCGATCGCTCAGCCGGTTGACCACGTCCCGGACGGTGAGCGAGTCGTCACTGCCCCACAGCACGTCCATGATGGATCTTTCGAGGTCACCGAGACTGTTCACGCATCCTCCCTTGGCGTCGTCGAAGCCTATCTAGGCGCGCTCGCCGTCCCGGACGGCTGCCGGGGCGGCCAGGACGCAGGCCGCCGCCAGACCCGCCAGGCCCGTCCCGGCCAGGTAGGGGGCGACGACCGTCAGGTCGAACAGCGCTCCGGCGCCGGCGGGCGCCAGGACACGGGCCGCGGCCGACGCCGACTGGCCCAGGCCCAGGCGGGCTCCTCGCTGCTGCGGCGGGCCCGCCGCGGCCAGCAGGCTGGCCAGGGTGGGCGTCACCATGCCGTGACCGGCCGCCAGCAGGCACACCGCCACGACGCACCACACCTGGGAGGCCAGCGCGACGACGGGCATGCTGATCGCCATCACCGTCACGCCGGCCGCCGCCACCGGGGCCTCTCCCCAGCGGCGCGCCAGCAGCGCGACCGGCCCGGCCTGCACCACGACCATGGCGAGCCCGGCGGCGGCCAGCACCAGGCCGATCGCCGAGACACTCCAGCCGAACCTGGCCTGCCCCAGGAAGGCCAGGGTCGTCTCCATGCCCACGAACGCGGCCATGGCCAGAAACTGCGTGGTGGTCAGCAGCAGCACCTGCCCGGCGGGTGCCCGCGAAGGTCGCTCCTCGCGTGGACGGCGAGCCGGTTCGGGCAGAAAGAGGGCCGCGGCCAGCAGGTTGACCGCTGCCAGGGCCGCCGCGGCGTAGGCCGACGCCGCGAAACCCCACGGCGCCAGCGCCGCACCCAGCGCGGGGCCGACCACGAACGCCATCGCGATGGCGGCCCCCATCTGGGCCATGGCGCCCGTGCGCCGCTGCGGCGCGACGGCGTCGCCGATGTAGGCCTGGGCGACGGCGATGCTGCCGCCGAAGGCCCCGGCCAGCAGCCGACCCGCCAGCAGCCATCCCAGTGATCCGGCCGCCCCCGTCAACGCCAGCGACAACACCGATCCGATCAGGGCCACCAGCACCAGCGGGCGCCTGCCGTAGCGGTCCGACAACCGGCCCAGCACGGGCGCCGAGACGAACTGCGCCAGCGAGTACGACGCCATCAGCGCCCCGAACCACAGGCCACCGGCCCCCAGCTCGGCGGCGTAGAACGGCAACGCGGGCAAGATCAGCGTGAATCCCAGCAGGTCCACGAAGACCGTCAAGCAGATGACCAGCTGCGCCGAACGCCGCACCGCACACTCCCTGATTTTTCGGCGGGGGCGAATCGGCCACCGCTACTACAGCGTGTAATGCTACAGCGTGTAGTAGATGCCCTTCGGGAGAGCAGGGAGATGAGGCAATGAACCAGCAGCTGGCCCTGATCAGTGACGCCGCGATGTTCGTGGCACTGATCGTCTACGTATTGGCGTTGGCCGCCTTCGCCGTCGAACGAGCCGTGCTGCGCCATCGCCCACCCGTCGAGGTTCCGGCAGTGGTCAGGGTGGGAGCGCCCACCGCGATCCCCCCACGGCTCGCGCCTGTTCCCGGCGGCCACACGCGACGGCAGATCGCGGGCCGGGCGGCGGCCTTGTGGCTGGTCGTGGCCACCGCGCTGCACACGCTGGCGGTCGGCCTGCGCGCAGCGGCGACCGGGGCGATGCCATTGGGCAACATGTACGAGTTCGTGACCGCCTCCGCGCTCGCCGCCTCGCTCACCTACCTGATCGTCGCGCGCGCTCAACCGGTCATCCGCTCCGCCGGCCTCTACCTCGCCGGCGCGATGAGCGTCGCGCTCGGCTCGGCGATCACCGGCCTGTACGCCCAGGCCGGTCCCCTCATCCCCGCGCTGCGCTCGTACTGGCTGCTGATCCATGTCACCGCGGCCGTCGTGGCGTTCGGCGCGTTCACCCTGGGGGCGATCACCTCCGGGCTGTTTTTGCGCGCCCGGCATCGTGGCGTCGCGCACGGGCCGTCGGCGGCGGCGCTCGACCTGCTGGCCAAGCGCCTGCACGCCCGGGCCACCCGGGGATGGGGTGCCCACCGCGTGGCCGCCATCGCGATCGGCGCCTACGCCTGCCTGCTCTTCAACCTGGTCGGGGTGAACCTGCTGTTCAGCTCCCTGCACTCCTACGCCGGGCTGTGAGCACGGGACGCGGTGGCCACCATTGAGGCCGGGGGATGAGCGCCACGGCGACCGCACCACCCGCCGACCTTCGCGTTCAGTCTTGCCCGAGGCTACGAGAGGCGGCGGGTCGTACGGCGCGCAGGTAGTACAGGGCGGGTCCCAGCGGGCCGGTGCCCCGCAGGTCGAACCCGGCCTGCTCGATCAAGGTGGTGAGGCGGCCGCGCAGGTCCTCGCGCATGGCGGGACCGGTGAGGCGGCCGACCAGGTGAGCGGCCCACCGGTTGGCCGGCGGGCGGGACTCGGCGATCAGCAGGAGCCCGCCGGGACGCAGGACGCGGAACATCTCGCCGATCGCGGCGGGCACAGCAGGAGCGGGCATGTGGTGCAGGGAGAAGCTGGCCACGACGAACTCCTTGACGGGGCGAAAATCCCTCAGGCTAGCGATGGGAGGCCAGCGGGGCGTGATGGTCGGCGCCATCGAGACTGTCGGGGTCGGCGTGCACGGTGGCGGCGCCGAGGCGGGGCAGATGATGGATCAACCGGTGCTCGGCCTCCACCGCCACGGCGTGCGCCCGCAGCAGCGACAGGCCGGGATCGACCACGATGTCGACCTCGGCGCGCAGCGTATGACCGATCCAGCGCAGCCGCATCGATCCGACCCGCCGCACGCCGGGAGTGGCGGTGAGGATCTGCTCGCCCTGGTCCAGAAGGGCCGGATCGACCGCGTCCATCAGGCGGTGGTAGATCTCCCGGGCCGCGTCCCGCAGGACGAAGCAGATCGCCACCGTGATCACCAAGCCGATGACCGGGTCGGCGATCGGATAGCCCAGCGCCGCGCCGCCCGCGCCCAGCAGCACGGCCAGCGAGGTGAAACCGTCGGTGCGGGCGTGCAGCCCGTCGGCGACCAGAGCAGCCGAGCCGATCTTCCTGCCGACCTTGATCCGGTAACGGGCCACCCACTCGTTGCCGAGAAACCCGACCACCCCGGCGCCGGCCACCCACCCCAATGCCTGCACCTCCTGGGGGTCGATCAGGCGCCGCACGGCCTCATAGCCGGCGAACGCGGCGGAGGCGGCGATGATCACTACGATGGCGATGCCCGCCAGGTCCTCGGCCCTGCCGTATCCGTAGGTGAAGCGGCGGGTGGCCGCCCGGCGCCCGAGGGAGAAGGCGATCGCCAGCGGGATCGCGGTCAGAGCGTCGGCGACGTTGTGCAAAGTGTCGCCCAGCAGGGCGACCGAGCCGGAGAAGGCCACGATCACCACCTGGATGGCGGCGGTCACCATGAGAACGGCGAAAGAGATCGCCAATACCCGCATCCCCTGGCTGCTGGACTCCAACGCCGCGTCGCTCTTGTCGGCGCTGTCGTGGCTGTGCGGGGTGAAAGCGTGGCCGACGCGCCCGGCCAGGCGCCTGAGCCGGCCGCTCGCGGACGCTTCTTCGTGCCCGTGCCCGTGCCCGTGCCCGTGACCGTGCCCGTGACCATGTCCGTGACCATGTCCGTGGTCGCCGGGCTCACGGGGAGACAAAGAATCGGCGTTGTGCTGACCAGACATCGCTACCTCACTTGCGAGCGGTGACTCTGTCGAGCAGTATATGTATTCATGTATGCACGCGACAACGTCTCAGGTGCCACCTCCTCGCAGGAGCAACCCACCGGCGCCCAGGTGGAGGCCGCCGTCGAGGCCTTCCGGATGCTCAGCGACGCCACCCGGCTGCGCCTGATGTGGCTGCTGTCCTCCGGCGAGTACGACGTCGGCTCCCTCGCCGAGGCCCTCGCGGTCGCACGCCCCTCGGTCTCCCAGCACCTGGCCAAACTGCGTCTGGCCGGGCTGGTTCGCACCCGCCGAGACGGCCGCCGCGTGCTGTACCGGGCTCGCGACGTCCATGTCCGCACCCTCATCGGTGAGGCTCTCTTCCACGCCGATCACGAGGTCTCCGGCATCCCCCGCCACCCGGACTGACCACGGGCCGCCCCGCCCGCCGACCATGACGCGTCGGCCCGCGTATGGCAGGGGGTACAGCTTGTTGCGTGCGCGGCGCCGCCTGCGACGCGAACGCCCCCGGAGGTATCGCGATGACGCAGGCGGCAGGCGTAGATGTCGGTGACCAGGAGGGCACGCGCGCCGATCCGCCACAGCCGGTCCATGCTCAGCTGGTGCCCCGCGCGGGGGATCATGACACGGACGGCGGCCCAGCCCTCGCGGTGCAGGGGCGAGACCACGAAGGTCTCCATGCCCGGGATCGGCGCGATTGCCTCGTCAATACGCCTGGACGGGATGCGGTAGTCCATCATCACGTAGTCGCGGGCAACCAGAACACCGCGAAGCCGCTGCACGAGCTGCCGCAGCCCGGTACTCTCCGGCGCCCAGACCTGCTTGATCAGCACGGCCTGCGAACGCAGAATCGGGTCACCGAAGATCTCCAGCCCGACGTCAGGCCACGTTGTCTCCGGCTCAAGCGCGTCGGCGACAGCGTCGGCGACGCCGAGCCGGATTGCGGTCTCGTCCGCGCCGTCCAGCGAGACGACCCGAGCATCGACCTTCCGCTCGGCCAGATACTTCTCCAGCAGCCGCGGGTAGGCGGTGGCGACCCGTAGGCCGGTGAGGTCTCGAACACTTGTGAACTTCCCTGCCCTGGCCAGGAGGTGAAGCGTCGACTCACCGAAGCCGAGCGTGGTGATCTCCTCGGCGGAGGCCTCGGACTCCAAGAGCATGTCCTGGCCGGTTATACCGGCATCCAGCATCCCTTCTCCGACGTACACGGCGATGTCACGAGGATGCAGGAAAAACACCTCACAGGAGTTCTCCGGATCTGAGACCACACGCTCGGTGCTGTCTTGGCGCGGCCGGTAACCGGCTTCCTGCACCATCGTCTGGGCGGCCTCGGCCAGGACGCCCTTGTCGGGAACGGCGATGCGCAACATGGCGTACGCGCCCCGCGATCGCAGGTGGCGGGCAGACCCGCACACCTGCGCGACGTCTGAGCCTTCGCACTGGATTCGCGTCTTGTCCGATGGTTCCAAGAAGGACTCTGTGCGGGTCTGCATGCTCTCTCTCGCGATCAGCGGTACGCGCTCCGGGGTGGGGGCCGGTCATCCGAGGCCCGCACCACCACGCCAAGGGGTGAACGGGGGTTAAGACGGTCAGGACCCGGTGACGGCCATCCCGTAGGGAAGCTCCAGCCGGTGCTGGGCCAGCAGCGTCGCGTCGGCGAGAATCCGGCGGCTCGGGCCGTCGGCGACGATGGTTCCGCCGGACAAGATGAGCGATCGTTCACAGAGTTCGAGGGCGTAGGGCAGGCCGTGAGCACGGTGACGTCCAGGCCGCGCAGGATGTCGGCCGACTCGCGGCGCGAGGCCGGGTCCAGGTTGGATGAGGGCTCATCCAGGACCAGGATCTCCGGCCGCGTCGCCAGCACGGTCGCCACCGCGACCCGGCGCCGCTGGCCGGACGACAGATGGTGCGGGGGCCGGTCGATGAGGTGGAGCAGGCCGACCTGCTCCAAGGCGGCGTTGACGCACCGGTTCAGCTCTTGTCCTCGCAGGCCGAGGTTGGCCGGGCCGAAGGCGACGTCCTCGCCGACCGTCGGCATGAACAGCTGGTCGTCGGGGTCTTGGAAGACCAGTCCGACGCGGCGCCGGATCTCGCGCAGGTTCTCCCGCCTCACGGGCAGCCCGCCCACCGACACCGTGCCGAGCCCGGGGGTGAGGATGCCGTTGAGGTGCATCACCAGTGTGGTCTTGCCCGCGCCGTTCGGGCCGAGCAGCAGGGCGCGCGGTTCGGTGGTCGCGGCCGGCAGAATCGACGCGATCACTCCGAGGGTCGCCTTGGCCAGGATGTTCCACGCGGCCAGCAGCCCGTCAACGCTCATCGGCAGGCCGAGCACGCTGATGCGCTCACCTTCGGAGAGAAAGGGCAGCGCCACGGCGAACGCCACGAACGGCACTTCGACGACCATCCGGCGAAGGATGAAAGCCGCCGGTAGCCGCGCCAGCAGGGCGACTGCGCCCAAGATGAGCGCGTAAAGGCCGAACGCGGCGAATCGCTGCCGGTCGGTGGCCACCACGACCAGGGTGAACGCGATCATCGCGACCAGCTTGCAGTGCGGCGGCAACCGGTGGACGGCCGTGTCCAGCGGCCGGTAGAGCTGATGGGTGTGTCCGCCGGCCACAGCCGCTCACTCCTTCGTCGTAGAGGTCGTCGTGGGGGTCGTCGGCTGGAGCATGGCGAAGTCGGTGTGGGCCTGCTTCTCGTGCGCGGCCGGCGCCCGGTAGATGCTCGCCAGGCTAGGGTGCTGTCCCTTGCGCTTGCCGGTGGGGATGATCAGGTTCGGGCAGATGTCCTCCACCGACTCGCCGTTCGCGCGGTGGCAGGCTCCCGGGCCGGACGAGCGGGGTACTCGTAGGCCCGGCCCTCGCCGCTGCGGGCACGACACGACCACGCAGAGCCCACGCATCCGCCCCTGCGGGTTCACTGATGGAGAAGTACATCCTGTGACCGGCGCCGCCTCTGCCGGAGACAGGTCGTTCGTCTCATTGATCATGAAGTATGTCTTCGCTTCGCCCGTAGGGATCAGGATGATCGTGCCTGCTCAGGGCGCCAACCGCCTCAAACAGATGAGAAAAACTGCAGGATGCTTCATCTTGAACGAGACGATCTCACCGTAATCAGGAGGGTAATATCGCTATTGTGTTCGAAAAAACGAGCCGAAATTAGATTTGCCGATATGCCTCAGATTGAGTGAGACGGGACAGCGGGCGATGATCGGGACGGCCTTCACCGGTCGCAGCGCCGCGGTTACAGTACGAAGAACGACCGGGACCTCTGGAGGGCGTGATGCGATGTGATGCCCGATGAACGGACGGACATGTCCCGCGCGGTCGACCGGCGGGTTGCTCTGGCCCGCGAGTGGGACGAGCTCGTCCGTCAGGTCCGCGAACTCGACGGGTTCGAGGACTTCCTCCGGCCGCCGCGCCTGCGAAACCTGCTGCCGGCCGCCGCGCACGGCCCGGTCGTCGTGGTCAACATCAGCCAGTGGCGTTGCGACGCGCTCATCGTCGGCGCCGGCGGCGTACGGTCTGTGACCCTGCCAGGGGTGACACTGAAGGCCGTCACCGAGCGGACCGGTGGCTATCTCCGCGTGCTGCACGTCGTGGACCAGGCAGCCCACGACCTGTACGCCGCCAGAGAGCTCTACGACGATGGCGACCACACCCCCGAGACGATAAGGCGCTACACCGAGGCCAAGCTCGCCCTCGGACGGGCCGCCAGAGCCCGGGAGACGATGCTCACCGGGCTCCTGGCCTGGCTCTGGGACGAGATCGCCGCCCCCGTCCTCGCCGACCTGGACCTCACCGGCGCTCCGGCGAACGGGCGGCCCTGGCCGCGCGTGTGGTGGTGCCCGACGGGGCTGCTGACCCTGTTGCCCCTGCACGCGGCCGGCTATCACGACGGGACGGGCCGCGCCGTGGTGGACAGGGTGATCTCCTCCTACACACCCTCCCTGCGCGCCCTGCGAGAAGCCCGGCAACCCCTGGACCTGCGGCCCGACGACGAGCGCATGCTGGTCGTCGCCCTGGAGGAGACGGCCGGCGAAGTGCCGCTCACCGACGTGGCGCGCGAGAGGGACCTGCTCGCCTCCCTGTTCGCCTCCCGGATCACCCTGCTGGAGGGCGAGGTCGCGACCACGGAGGCGGTACAGGCCGAGTTGCCCCGGCACAGGTGGGCGCACTTCTGCTGCCACGGCGGCCAGAACCTCGCCGCCCCGTCGCAGGGCGGGCTGGTCCTGCACGACCGTAGTCTCACCATCGCCGACATCAGCGCGCAGCAGTACCGCGGCGAGTTCGCGTTCCTGTCGGCGTGCATGACGGCCACCGGCGGTGTCGACCTGCCCGACGAGGCGATCACCCTGGCCGCCGCCCTCCACTACACCGGCTACCGGCAGGTCATCGGCACTCTCTGGTCGGTGTACGACGACATGGCGGCCGACGTCGCCGAGGCCGTGTACGCGGATCTCACCTCGTCCGGGCGGTTCGAGCCGGACCGCTCCGCCCACGCCCTGCATGGGGCGATCCACCTGCTCCGCGACGTCCGACGCCTGCCACCGAGCGCCTGGACGCCGTTCGTCCACATCGGTCCCTGAAGGAGAGTCCATGACGGCCAGCGCCTCTTCGCCGGCGGACGGCGAGCCGCTGCCCTACAAGGAGATCACCGACGAGGCGTACGCCCGGCTCGCCGCGGACAGCTTCACCGTCGAGGAACCGTATCCCGGCACCCTGATCCTCCGCGGTCCCTGTCCTCGCTGCCGGGCACCCATCGAGATACCCCTCGTAAGCGGCATCGTGCGGTCCTCCCGCTCGGCACGCGACCGGTTGCGGCGCAGGCCGCGACCGCCGGCGGCCTCGGAGACGGTCGAACCGATGATGTGCACCTGTGAGGACGATCACCCCGCCCGCCCAGAGGGCCGCTACGGGTGCGGCGCCTACTGGACCCTCACCATCTCGGCGCAGCCGCGGTGAGTCGCCGCCTCTCCCCCAGCCCCGGCCCGGCCGCCCCGGCCCACCTGCTGGCCGCCCAGGATCGGGACCATCTGCTGCGCACCGAGCTCCCCCGCGTCCGCGAGGCCGCGGCGGCCTGGCGCAACGGTCTCGGCGGGCTGCTGGCCGCGCTCATCGGGTTCAGCCTGGTCAAGGGCCGCACGGACGTCGGGCAACTCGACCGGGGATGGGCCGTCGTGGTCGGCGTGCTGCTCCTGGTCGCGTTGGTCGTCGGCGCCGTGGCCGCGCTTCTGCTCATCCGCGCGGCGCACGGGCGGCCCTCGGTCGCCTCGACCAGGACGCTCCCGCCGCGCCGCGCCGCCGACCACCTCGAAGCGCTCGTCTCGGCCGCGGCGATGCGCCGCGGCATCGCGCTGACACTCCTGTGCGCCGCGCTCCTCGTCGCCGCGGTCGGCGCGACCTGGTACGGCCCCGAGGCCGGCAAGCCGTCGCTGTCGGTGACCAGCCCGGCGGGTACGACATGCGGGTCCGTCGTACGCGTCGGCGGCGGCCGCGCCGTCCTGAAGACCAAAACCGGGGAGGTCACCGCGGACCTGTCCGCGGCTACGGCGATCGAGGCGGTCGAGAAGTGTGAGTAACCGCGACTACAAGGACGCCGACCGCCTGGTCCGAACCGCGTGGCGGCGGATCTCACGGTTCGCCGACCGCGGCGACCGGAACGCCTTCGCCGGCCCGTCCGCCCTGGCCGAGACGGCGGCGCTCATGCGGATCACGGCGTCCGGCGAGCTTGGTGACGCGACTCGGCAACATCGGCTGCTCGAGACGCTGGGCTGGTCGTGCTGGTGCCTGTATCGCGCCGCGCCGCGGGAGCACCTCCCGTACCTGCAACTCGCTCTGGTGTACTTCGAGACCGCGGCCCGGCTCGGGAACACACGACTTCCGGAGCCGCTGCGGTCGGGGTTCGCCGTGGGCCTCCGGCACGCGGCGGACCTCTGGGGCAACCGCGCCCACGCGACGCTGAGCAGCGTGGCCGAGCCGGACGGACCGGCTCTCGACGAGGCGGTCGAGCTGCTGCGGCTGGCCATCGCGTACACGCCGGACCAGAACGATCCCACCCACGCGAGCGACCTCACCAACCTGGGCGCGGCGCTGAGCCTCCGCCACCACAGGCACGGGCACCCCGGTGACCGGGAAGAGGCGATCGCGATCCTGGAGCAGGTCGCGGCGCGGGACGACGCCGATCTGCCGTCGGTCCTGACCAGCCTGTACCACCTCCAGCTCCGGTCAGAGCCGCCGCCCGGCGCGGGCACCCCGTACGCCCCCGCGGTCACCGCCCAGCGGCTGGTGGACAGCACCGGCCCCGAGGCCCCGGAACGCGCGGAGAGGCTGATCTACCTGGCCACCTCACTCGGGCGAGCCGCCGAGCGCAGCGGCCGGACCGAGGATCTCGACCGCGCCATCGCGGCCGGCAGGGAGGCGATCAGCCGCTCGGAGCATCTGCCGGAGATCCGGCCTGTGGCCTGCGCCGCCACCGCGGGCCTGCTGCATGACAGGTTCGAGCTGACCGGCGAACGGGCGTACCTCGACGAGGCCGTGGAACTCCTGCGCGCGGCCGGCCGGATGCCGCCCGCCCCCGGCCTGGACGCCGAAGGGCTCCTGCGCGCGCTCGCCACCCTGCTCGCCGACCGTTATCGCGGCTTCGGGGCGCCCGGTGACCTCGACGAGGCGATGCGGCTGGCGCACCGGCTGACGGCCGCGGCCCCGCCCGGCAGCGACGACGCCCGGCAGGCGCGCAGCCTCATGGCGCGCGTCCTCGCCTTCCGGTTCGAGAACATCGGGGAGCTGGACGGCCTGCGGGAGGCGGTACGCCTGATGCGCGAGGTCACCGCCGACGCCGACGCCACTCCGGCCGACCACAGGCAGCTGGCTGTCGTGCTGCGCAAGCTGCACGAACGCAGCGGCAGCAGGGAGGCGCTGCGCGAGGCCATCGCGGCCCACCGCACGGCGACGGCCGAGGCCCCCGAGGGCGAGCATCGGGCGGCGGCCTCGTCCAACCTGGCCTTCGCGCTGCGCAACGAGTTCGAGCTCAGCGGCGACCGGCACAGCCTCGACGAGGCGATCGAAGTCGCGGAGGACGCGGTCGCGGCCACGCCCGAGAACGCCCTTGACCGGATCGACCACCTCGTCAACCTCGCCACCGCGCTGCACACCAGGTACGGCCACTTCGGCGACTCGGCCGACCTGGACCGGGCGGTGGACCTCTACCGGCAGTCCCTGGCCGGCCCCCTCCCCAGCCCGGACCGGCAGGCCGTCTCCCTGACGAACCTGGCGCAGGCGCTGCTCGACCGGCACCGGGCACGTCGTTCGGACGAGGATCTGACCGCCGCGGTCGCCCTCATGGAACGTGCCGCGGACCTGCTGCCCGAGGGCCATTCGCTCACCCCGACGGCCCTGGCCGGGCACGCCTCGGCCCTGGCCACCCGCAGCTCGGGCGACGCGCCCGGCCCCGACCTGCGCCGGGCGATCGGCCTGCTGGAACGCGCGCTGGCCGGGGTGGCCGACGACGACCCGATGCGCTCGTTCCTCTTTTCCAACCTGGGCAGGCACTTGCGGGACAGGTTCTCCGAGACGGCCGACCCCGCCGACCTGCGCCGGGCGGTGGAGGTCTCGGAGGCGGGGCTGGCCCACACCCCGCCGGAGTCACCGGTCCACGCGGAACTCCTGCTGAACCTGGGCGGCGCCAACGCCCACCTGTTCGACCAGTCGGGCGATCCAGCGGCCCGCGACCGGGCCCTGGACTGCTGGCGGCGAGCCGCGCTGTCGCCCACGGCGGCCACATCGGTCCGGATGACCTGCGCGATCGCCTGGGCCAGGATGTCTGCGCGGACGTCACCGGGTTCGCCGGACACGATCGAGGCGTTCGGCACCGCGATCCAGCTCCTGCCCGTGCTCGCCTGGCCTGGGCTGCCCCGCACGGATCAGGAGCGGATGCTGCGGCCGACGATGCTCCTGGCCGGGGACGCCGCCGGCGCCGCGCTCGACGCGGGGGACACCGCTCTCGCCGTCGCCTTCCTCGACCAGGGATGCAGCGTCCTGTGGTCCCATCTCCTCGCCGCCCGCTCGGACCTGTCGGCGCTGCGCGAGAGGGACGCGACGCTGGCCGGCCGCCTGGAGTCCGTCCGCCGGCGACTGGCCGGCTCCGAGCCCGGCTCCGTCCCCGTTTCCGGAAGGGCGGTGCCATGACGCGCGAGGAGGATGTGCGTGCCGCCGTGCGAGATTGCCTGGACGCCGCCGGCGACACCCGCGAACTGGTCTCGCGGATTTCCGGCAATCCTCTGGTGGAGACGCCGGAATTCGCCTGGCGGCTGCACGAGTTGCTCCAGGGCGCCGGGCCCGACGCTCGGGCCGCGGCCGCCGTCGTCATGATGATTGACCGGCACCGGTCGGCGAGGACCGCTCTGGGCATCGAATACTCGCTCGGGAAGTACGTGTCCGACCGTGTCATCGAGGGCTGGGAGGCGCTGATCGACGCCCGGTGCCTCCCAGCCGCCGCCGCGGCGGTCGTCGAGTTCTCGATGACGGCGGAGGACGGGTTCGACGCCTTCGCGCAAGCACTCGTCGCCGATGCGCTGTTCCGCCAGGACGAGGTCGGCGCCGCCCGCTACTACGCGCGCTGGGAACTCCTGCGCGAGTGCCGGGCGATCGGCGTGCCCGCGGCCCTCGCCCGGCGAACCGTCGCCGGTCTCACCGAGGCGCTGCGGGCGATGATCGGGTACGTGGCGGGGACACCGGTCACGGCCCCGGCCGTGACCGCGCCTTCGGCGGGCGAGATATTTCCGCCCGCGGTGCACGGCCTGCTCCAGGGCGCCGCCGCCCTGTCTCATGTGTTGTCGGGCCGGGACGTGCCCGCTCTCGATGTGGCCGTCGAGCTCACCCGGCGGGCCCGGGAGGCGACGCCGGACCTGGCGCCGTACGCGCCGCTGCTTCGCGGCTTCCACGCGGCGCTGCTCCTCAGGCGGCACGAGCGGACGGGCAGCGGGAACGACCTGGAGGCCGCCGCCGACGGCCTGCTCGCCGCGGGAGAGGGGTCAGCGTGGATCGAGCCGTACGCGCCTGTCCTGGTGGCAGCGGCCAACGCGTGCCTCGCGCGGCTCTGGGCGTCGGACACCACCCATGACCAGCGGCGTCTGGACACTTTGATCCGCTTCCAGCGCGCGGCCGGGATGTTCGCAACGGGCGAGGCCGCGGCGGAGCTGTCGTGGTGGGCCGGGCGAATGAAGGAGCTGGCCCGGTCCGGCACCGGCTCGGTGACCTCCGGCGATGTCTCGCGCCTGGAGAGGGCCCGGACCGCCCTTCCCGCCCGCGACGGACCGGGAGGCGATTTGCCGTTCCCCCGGCCGCAAGGCCTCACAGCGTTCGGTGCATGACGAGCTTGGGGTGCCGTTGAAGCTGGACGCGAACCTCGCGCGCCCGTACCTCGGTCTCGGCTGGACGAGGAAGGCCGTCCGCCTCACACTCGACACCGACGCGGAAGGGGGCGAGCGTCTCAGGGGCGCTCAGGGAAGTTCTCATGAGGCGGGATGGCACCCGGATCCTCGGCTGACGGGGCCTGCGGAGGTGTCCGAAGGGTGAGGAGGCGGCTGATCGTCTGCTGGGCGGTGGCTTCGCGCTGTTCGGCGGCCTGGGCGCGGTGTTCGGCCCGTTCCAGCGCCTGCCGCAGAGCCTTCAGCCGGGTGTCGGCCACCGCGATCGCGGTCTGTGCCTGGTCGCGCTGGGCCTGGGTTCGCCGCAGGTCCGCACGTTCGGTGGCGAGCTCCTCCTCCAGGCGGGTGAGCTGCGCGGTGAGTTCCTCGCGTACGCGGCCGGTCTCGGCGCGGGCCGCCTCGGCTTCCCGGTGGGCCTTCTCGCGGGCGCGCTCGGCGCGCTCGGCGCGACCGGTGGTGGTGTTCAGGTCGGTACGCGCCTGATCGAGGTCGGCGGTGCGGTCGGCCAGGGCGTTTTCCAGGGTGGCGGTCTGCCGGTCGTGTTCCGCGGCCACGGTGGCGTTGTGGCGGCGTTCGGCGTCCAGGACCCCCTGCAGGGCGTCGCGCTCGGAGGTGATCCGCCGGACCGCGCGCTCGGCGGCGGCGGCACGCTCGGCGGCCGCGGTGGCGTCCTGCTGGGCGCGGGCCCGGGCGGATTCGTGCTCGCCGGCCGTACGCCAGGCCGCGCGTTCGGACTCCTCGGCGCGCTGTTGCGCCGCGGCTGCCTTCTCCACGGCCTTCTCACCTGCGGCGATGGCGGCCTCGGCGCTGTCGTGGGCGGCGGCGGCGCGCCGGTCGGCGGCGGTGACGCGTTCGGTGGCGCGCTGCTCGGCGGCCGCCGCGGCGGCGCGGGCCTCTTCGGCGGCCTGTTCGGCGGCGTCGATCTGGGTGAGCGCGCCGGTGGTCGCGGCGGTCAGCGCTTCGGTGAAGGCGGCCAGCTGGGCGCTCCACTGCTCACCCGCGCTCAGCAGATCGCCGTTCAGCGCGCCGGTGCGGCGCAGGGCTTCGACGACCACCGGGGTGTGGGCGGCGGTGCGGGCACGGTGCGCGGCGGCGCGGCAGGCGTCTCCGCAGTACAGGGCCGGACGGCCGCTGCGACGGCCACCGCGGCCCAGCGGCTCGAGCCGGTTGGCACACCCCGAACGGGCGCACACACGCCCCGTATCGGCATCGTCCAGACTCGCATCGTGGGCCCGATCGGTCTCGGTCGCGTGGGAGGAGTCGTCGCTCACCCGCAAAGGGTACACCGTACCGTTTGCAAACGATCATCTTTTCATTCGTTCGAAACGAAATTAGAAATGATGGCGGGATCCGCCGCTACGAGGCACGGGGATTCCCTGCCGCTGAACACTGGCCATGACTCAGCGTAACTGACATAACGCGACGTCTCCGGGAAGGCGGGACGAAGGGATCGGTGAAGGTCCGGGGGTGTCGTCCGGTTTCGGGTGGGCTCACAGGCCGACGCCTCGCATGGCGTTGTCGCGCCAGCGGTCGACGGCGCGGATGTAGCGCAGGACGACCGGGGAGGCGGGGGCCCAGCGGCCGTGTTTGGCGATGACGGAGACGGGGACGCCCGCGGCGTAGGCGACGGTGGCGCCGCCGGCGCGCAGGCTGTGCGCGGTGAAGGTGTCCGCGCCGGGGACGGCGGCGCGGACGGCGAGGTCGCGGACGATGACGTTGACGGCGTCGGCGCCGAGGCGGGGGCCGAGGTTGCCGTGGCGGTCGATGCGGCGCAGCAGCCGCCCGGAGGTCTCTCCCGCCTCGGTGAGCACGGTGATCCAGTCGCTCCAGACGGCGACGGGGTCGGTCAGGGGGTGGCTGCCACGCGGGATGGCGACGGTCTCGCCGCGGCTGTCCTTGTCGGTTTTGGAGGTGCGGATGGTGACCTCCAACCCGTCGGGGACCTGCCGGACGTCGTCGCAGGTCAGGGCGACGAGCTCGGAGCGGCGGCCCATCAGGGCCAGGCCCAGCACCAGCAGGAGCCGGTCGCGCAGGCCGGTGCGGGTGTTCAGGTCGCAGGCGCTGACCATGGCGCGCAGCGCGTCGATGCCTACCGGTGGGGCTTCGCGCTGGCCGCGGGTGCCGGCCTCGGCGCGGGCGCGTTTGTAGGCGCGCAGTCCCAGGCGGGCGGCGTCGGTGAAAGGCTGGTTGTGGTGGCCGGCCAGGCGGTGCATGGTGCGCACGCAGGCGATGGCCTGCTCGATGCTGGCGGGAGCCCGATCGGCCGCGCACAGCGTCTCGACGTATTCGGCCAGCGTGTTGCCGGTGGCGGGCATCTCGACCCGGCCGTGCTCGATGCACCAGGTGGAGAAAGCGGTCCATTGGCGTTCATACGCACGCCGGGTGTTGGGAGGGACACCGTCGGCGATGCGAGCCCGGGCCTCTTCGCTGAGCACGTGGTCCGCCGCGGTGTACCGCCTTCCGTCGGCGGTCGTGATGGCGCTCTCCGGCCCCCGCTCCCCCACTCGGACGACCTGCCCGGTGAGCGGTTTCTCGCGATGTCCGTCATCCGTCACTCGGCAGCCTCCAAAGGCCTCGTTTCGAGGGGGTCGCCCTGACCCGCGATAAGTGATGTTATCGCGGGTCAGCCCGAACGCGCACCGTCCTTAGGTTTTCATTTTTGCGCGTACGAAAATCAAACGTTCGCGAACGGTACGTTGATAATCTCATTGAGTGATCGATGGCCCTTCCGGCACGCTTGAGCATCCCGTGAACCTCGACATGAGTAGCGACACCTCCGATACCGGACGGATGTGCGCCCGTTCTGGGTGCGTCAACCGGCTGGAGCCTTCCAGCCGCAGTGGCCGTCCGGCGCTGTATTGCGGGGACGCCTGCCGCGCCGCCGCGCACCGCGCCCGCACCGCCGCCCACACACCGCTGGTCACCGAAGCACTACGGCGAACTGGTGCGTTGAGCGGCGATCTGCTGAGCGCGGGCGAGCAGTGGACGACTCAGCTGGCCGCCTTCACCGAGGCACTGACCGCGGCCACCACCGGTGCGCTCACTCAGATCGACGCTGCCGAACAGGCCGCGGAAGAGGCCCGGGCCGCCGCCGCGGCCGCCGAACAGCGCGCCACTGAACACATCGCCGCAGCCGAACGGCGCGTCGCTGCCGCCCAAGACAAGGCCGAGGCTGCGATCGCCGCAGGTGAGAAGGCCGTCCAGCAGGCCGCTGCGGCGCAACAACGTGCCGAGGAGTCCGAACGGGCGGCCTGGCGCGCGGCCGGTGAGCACGAATCCGAACGCGCTCGCGCCCAGCAGGACGCCACGGCAGCTGCCGAACGCGTCGCCACCGCTGAGCGCACAATCCGGCGGACCACCTCTGAGCGCGACGCCTTACAGGGAGTCCTGGACGCCGAACGCCGACAAGCCACCGCCGCAGCCGCCGAACACGATCGGCAGACCACCACGTTGAAATCAGCGCTGGCCGAGCAGACCACCACTCTTGATCAAGCGCGTACCGACCTGAAAGCCGTTGGTAGCCGCGCCGAACGCGCTGAGGTCGCCCGTGAGCAGGCGTACCAGGAAGCTGAGGCGGCGCGCGCCGAGACCGGCCGGGTCCGTGAGGAACTCACCGCCCAAGCTCAGGCTCTGCAGCAGATCCGTGACCAACGCGACGAGGCCCGGACCGCCGCCGCGGTGGCCACCGCCCAATTAGGGACCTTGCAGCAGGCGTTGGAGCAGGCCGACCACCGCGCCCAGGCCGCCGAACAACGCGAAGCCGCCGCGCAGCAGACAATCAGCCAGCTCCTCGTTAGCCAGGCCAGCGAAGCCCATCCACCACAGCAGAGCCAGACAACGACCTGAACCGCCCCGGTTTTTATGGACGCTCTTGATGTACCTCAAAGGGACAACTTTGCACCCACCCAGTGTGGTTCATCCGAAGGCTGAGGCGGGTGCCTTCCGGCGTCCGCTACGGCTCGATCTGCTGCGACAGGCCGGCCTGCACGTCGAGGGCTCGGCTGAGTGCCATCCCGGTGATCTGCAGTGGCCGGGCCAGTGACCATGCGTGCTCCTCGTTGGGCACTACCAGGCCGAGCGCGGCGACTACGCGTCCGGCTACCCGCACCGGCACGGAGATCCCGGTGGCGTTCGGGCGGATGTGGCCCGGGCAGAAGGCGAACCCGTTCTGGCGTACCTCTGCGAGGGCCGTGCGCAGGGTCCGCTGGTCGGTGATCGTGTGCGGGGTGTACGGCTGCAACGGCCCGCGCAGCACCCGGTTCCTGAGGTCGGCGGGAGCGTGCGCCAGCAGGACCAGGCCCGCCGATGAGGCGTGCAGCGGCAGTCGCCCGCCGATCTGGGTGACGGTGACGACCGCGCCCGGCGCGATGAGGCGTTCGATGAACAGCACCTCCTCGCCGTCGAGGATGCCGAGTTGCGCGGAGTGGCCGACCACGCTGTGCAGATCGCTCATGAACTGCATGGCGGTCTCCCGTAGCGTGCGTACCGGTGAGGCCCGCTGGGCGAGTTCCCACAGCCGGTTGCCGATCCGCACCCGGCGCTGCTCGTCTCGGGCCAGGAGCCCATGCCGGGTCAGCTCCTCGACCAGGCGGACGGTGGTGGCCAGCGGCA
The DNA here is from genome assembly GCF_052983175.1 of Streptosporangium sp. G12. Classification (NCBI taxonomy): domain Bacteria; kingdom Bacillati; phylum Actinomycetota; class Actinomycetes; order Streptosporangiales; family Streptosporangiaceae; genus Streptosporangium; species Streptosporangium sp. G12. Next base: position 38,678 of record NZ_JBRIQO010000015.1, read on the forward strand.
GCGCGGCCCTGCGGCTGATCTGGCTCACCGTCAGCATCGGCTCTTGAGGGCTGAACGCCTCAAGGATGCGCACGGCGCGCGTCAGTACCGACTCACCGCTGGACGATCTGGCCATGCTTTCCATCATCGCTGGTCAGGGTCCTTTTGGCGCGCCGTCGTCCATTGAATGGATGTGCGGTGGAAGGGCGCCCGTAACAGGCTCATCATCGGCTGCTAACCCACCCCCCGAAAGGCCGGTTAGATGCGCACTCATCCTGAGGTGTCGCGCGCTCGTATGGACGAGGCCCCGATGTCGCGCCTGCAATGGTCGGCGATCGCCGTGTGCGTCCTGCTGAACGTGCTGGACGGCTTCGATGTCCTGGTCATGTCCTTCACCGCCGCCACCGTGTCGGCCGAGTGGTCCCTGTCGGGCTCGCAACTGGGCCTGCTGCTCAGCGCGGGACTGGCCGGGATGGCGCTGGGATCGCTGTTCCTGGCGCCGCTGGCCGACCGGATCGGACGGCGCGCGCTGATCCTGGCCTGCCTGGTGGTGGCCGCCTCCGGAATGCTGCTGTCGGCCATCAGCCAGAACGCCGTTCAACTGGGGTTGTTGCGTGTCCTCACCGGTATCGGCATCGGCGGCATCCTGGCCAGCAGCAACGTCATCGCCGCCGAGTACGCCAACCGGCGCTGGCGCGGCTTGGCCGTCAGTCTCAATTCCACCGGGTACGCCGTCGGCGCCACGGTGGGCGGCGTCGTCGCGGTGGCGTTGCAGGACTCGTCGGGGTGGCGGTCGGTGTTCGCCTTCGGGGGCATCGCCACCGCTCTGCTCATCGGCGTGGTGCTGTGGCGGTTGCCCGAGTCGCTGGATTTCCTGCTCACCCAGCGCTCGCCGCGCGCGCTCGACCGGCTCAACAGCCTGCTGACCAGGATGGGGCGGCCCCGGCTGGAATCGATGCCCGAGCACCCGTCCGCCGCCGAGCCGGCGCCCCGCATCCAGCAGATCCTCTCCCGGGCCCAGCGTCGCAACACTTTGCTGGTGTGGGCGGGTTTCTTCGCCGTGATGTTCGGCTTCTACTTCGTCACGAGCTGGACCCCCAAACTGCTGGTGGAGGCCGGGATGTCGGCCACCCAAGGCATCACCGGCGGGTTGTTGCTCAATCTCGGCGGCATCTTCGGCACCACGCTGCTGGGCCTGCTGGCCGCTCGTTTCGCGCTCAGGCGCGTACTTCTGGGCTACGCGCTCGCCACGGCGGCGCTGCTGGCGGTATTCGTGCCCGCCATCTCGGTGTACGCCCTGGTGCTCACGCTGGGCGTACTGATCGGGTTGTTCATCAACGGCTGCGTCGCCGGCCTGTACGCCCTGACCCCGTCCATCTACCCGCCGCAGGTGCGCGCGACCGGCGTCGGCTGGGGCATCGGCGTCGGCAGGATCGGCGCGATCGTGTCTCCGCTGGTGGCGGGGTGGTTGCTCGACGCCGGTTGGGGAGCCGGGCAGCTCTACCTGCTGGTGGCCGTGGTCCTGGCCGTCGGCGGGCTGGTCGTGTACGCCTTCCGCATCCCGTCCGAGGAGAACCGATGACCTCACTGGACCTGAGAGTCGCAACGAAGACGCAGGTGGCCGACGGTGTCGTGGCACTGACCCTGGAGCACCGGTCCGGCGGTCGGCTTCCGGACTGGACGCCCGGCGCGCACGTCGACCTCATCCTGCCCAATGGGCTGACCCGCCAGTACTCGCTGTGCGGCGACCGCTGGGATCCGCGCACCTATCGGATCGGCGTGCTTCGTGAGCCGGAGGGCCGGGGCGGATCGGCCTACGTCCACGACGTACTGGCCGAGGGAGAGACGGTCGCGATCGGCGGGCCGCGCAACAACTTTCCCCTCGTCCCGTCCGAGCGGTACCTGTTCGTCGCCGGCGGCATCGGCATCACGCCGTTACTCCCCATGATCTACCAGGCGGAGCTGCTGAACACGGACTGGCATCTGCTGTATGGAGGGCGGACCCGGGCGTCGATGGCTTTCGCCGACGAGCTGGCCCGCTACGGCGACAGGGTCACCCTCGCCCCGCAGGACGAACGCGGCCTGCTCGGCCTGCCCGAGCGGCCCGCGCCCGGCACCAGGGTCTACTGTTGCGGCCCTGTCGGGCTGCTGGAGGCGGTGGAGCGGCGGGCGGCGCACTGGCCCGCCGGATCACTGCGCACCGAACGGTTCACGGCCAAGAACGTGGGCGCGCCCGCCCGCGACGAGCCGTTCGAGGTCGAACTGCGCCGCTCGGGACTGTCGGTGACGGTCGCTCCCGGCCAGTCCGTCCTGCAAGCGATCAACGACGCCGGAGTCGGTGTGCTGTCCTCATGCCGGCAAGGCCTGTGCGGCACCTGCGAGACCGGCGTGCTGGAGGGGGTGCCGGATCACCGGGACGCACTGCTGGAGGACGCCGAACGAGCGGCCGGGGACTGCATGTTCGTCTGTGTCTCCCGATCCCGTTCCGACCGCCTCGTCCTCGATCTGTGAAGGATCCCGCCATGACCGCCCTGCCGGTGCTCGACGCCGACCCGTTCGCCCATGACGTGCTGGAAGATCCCGTGCCGCTGCACGCCGCCTTGCTGGCCGCCGGCCCTGTGGTCCACCTGCCCCGATACGACGTCTACGCTCTCGCCCGTCACGAGCATGTGCACGCCGCGCTGACCGACTGGCAGAACTTTCCCTCCGGGGCCGGAGTGGGACTGAGTAATTTCCGCCACGAGAAGCCATGGCGTCCGCCCAGCCTGCTGCTGGAGGCCGATCCGCCCCGGCATGATGCCCCGCGCACCGTCTTGACCAGGATTCTTGGTCCGCGGGCGCTGCGCAGATTGCGCGAGCGATGGTTCGCCGAGGCCGAGAGCCTGGTGGAGAAGGTACTGGCCGAGCGGGAATTCGACGCGGTCACGGCGCTCGCCGAGGCGTTCCCGCTGCGGGTGTTCCCTGACGTGGTCGGCATTCCCCGCGAGGGCCGGGAGAACCTCCTGCCCTATGGCGACCACCTCTTCAACGCCTTCGGCCCGGCCAACGACCTGGTGGCCAAGGGCGATCCCCGCGTGGGCGAGTTGACGGCCTGGGTCAACGCCCAATGCCGGCGCGAGGTGCTGGCCGGCGGCGGTTTCGGTGCGCAGATATGGGCGGCGGCCGACCACGGTGACATCACCCACGCGCAGGCGCCGCTGGTGGTGCGCTCCCTGCTGTCTGCTGGGGTCGACACCACCGTCCACGGCCTGGCGGCCGTGCTGTACGCCTTCGCCACCCACCCTGACCAGTGGCGGCGGCTACGTGAGGATCCGAGCCTGGCGCGAGTGGCGTTCGACGAGGCCGTGCGCTGGCAGTCGCCCGTGCAGACCTTCTTTCGCACCGCCGACCGCGACGTCCGGATCGGCGACGCGGTCATCCCCGAGGGCAGGAAGATCTTGATGTTCCTCGCGGCGGCCAACCGCGATCCGCGCCGCTGGGACGACCCCGACGTCTTCGACCTGTCCCGCGATCCTTCTGGGCACGTCGGATTCGGGATGGGCCTGCACCAGTGTGTCGGCCAGCACGTCGCCCGGCTGGAGGCCGAGGCACTGCTGGCCGCGCTGGCCCACAGGGTCGAGCGCTTCGAGATCACCGTCTCGCCCCGACGTCATCACAACAACACCTTGCGCGCCTGGCGCTCGCTGCCGGTACGCGTACACCTTGCGTGAGCAGGCCTCACGATCTCGATCCGGCTGCGGCGACTGATTTCCCACGGAGCCGGGTGAGCGGGCGGTCCGGGACGTATCCATGGGACGGGTCACGAACAGAACGACGTGCAGCTCATTCCCTGCCCCTCAGACGGGTCTCCGCCGCCGTCCACGCACGGGCGTCGCCGCCTGGCTCATATCGCACAAGGTGTTGGGTGTCGCGGACCAGGGCCCGTAGGTCCGGCAGGCCGGGGCCGGTCACACCCGCGGCGCGGGCTTGGATGAGCACGTTGCCCAGCGCGGTGGCCTCCACCGGTCCGGCCACCACCGGTAGGCCGCAGGCGTCGGCGGTCAACTGGCACAGCAGCGCGTTGCGAGCGCCGCCGCCGACGATGTGCACGGTGTCGACGTGCCTGCCGGACAGTTCCTGGGCCTGCCGTACGGCGCGACGGTGGGCCAGGGCGAGGCTTTCGAGGATGCAGCGCACCGTGGCAGCCGGGGTCCGCGGCACGGGCTGGCCGGTGGCGTGGCAGAGGGCCGCGATGCGGGCGGGCATGTCGCCGGGCGGCAGGAAGAGCGGGTCGTCCAGGTCGACCAGGGATGTGAACGCCGGCTGCTCGGCTGCCCGGCGCAGCAGGCCGGGCAGGTCTGTTTCGCCCCAGGAACGCAGCGCCTCCTGCAGCGGCCACAGCCCCATGACGTTGCGCAGGTAGCGGATGGTGCCGTCGACGCCGACCTCGTTGGTGAAGTTGGCCCGTCGGCTCGCCTCGCTCAGCACCGGCCGGTCCAGCTCGACACCGACCAGGGACCAGGTACCGCAAGAGATGTAGGCGAAGTGCTCCGCGGAGGCGGGCACCGCTACGACGGCCGAGGCGGTGTCGTGTGAGGCGACGGCCACCACCTGCGGACTACCGGGCACATCGACCCCGGGCAGCACCGGGCCGATCCGGGTGCCGGGCTCGCGCAGCGGCGCGAACAGCTCCGGCCTGATGCCCGCTTCGACCATCAGGTCGAAGGCCCAGGCGCGGTGGCGCAGGTCGTACAGCTGGGTGGTGGAGGCGTTGGTGACCTCCGCACCGATCTCGCCGGTGAGCCAGTAGGTGAGCAGGTCGGGGATGAGCAGCAGCCGGTGTGCCATCTCGTACTGGGGCGTGCCCGTGGCGGCGGCTACCTGGTAGAGGGTGTTGAAGGGCAGGTGCTGCAAGCCCGTGGTGGCGTACAAGCGTTCGGCGCCGAGCCGTTCGGCCACCTGGTCGGCGACGCCGTCGGTGCGGGCGTCGCGGTAGTGCACCGGGTTGCCCAGCAGCGAGCCGGAGAGGTCCAGCAGCCCGTAGTCGACCGCCCAGGAGTCGACGCCGATGCCGGTGACCGGTCCGGCCGCGCGCAGTCCCCGCAGCACGCCCGCGTACAGCGCCAGGATGTCCCAGTGCAGGGTGGCGCCTACGCGGACTGGCTCGTTGGCGAAGCGGTGCGCCTGGGTCAGATCGAGTCGGCCGGAGCTGAGGCGGCCGACCATGACGCGTCCGCTGGAGGCGCCGAGGTCGACGGCCGCGACGGCGAGGTCGCCGCCGGCCGTGCGGGAGGGGAGCGTTGGGGGCGCCGCTGTCATCGTAGGAACGCCGCGGCGACGCCGGCGTCGACCGGGATGTGCAGGCCGGTGGTGTGCGACAGCTCCCCGCCTGTCAGCACGAACACGGCGTTCGCCACATGCTCTGGCAACACCTCCTTCTTGAGCAGGGTGCGCTGAGCGTAGAAGGCGCCGAGTTCCTCCTCGGGCACGCCGTACACGGCCGCGCGCCGAGCTCCCCAGCCGCCGGCGAAGATCCCGGAACCGCGGACCACACCGTCGGGGTTGACGCCGTTGACGCGGATACCGTGCTCACCGAGCTCGGCGGCGAGCAGCCGCACTTGGTGGGCCTGGTCGGCCTTGGCGGCACCGTAGGCGACGTTGTTCGGACCGGCGAACAGCGAGTTCTTGCTGGAGATGTAGACGATGTCACCCCCCATACCTTGGGCGACCATCACCCTGGCCGTCTCGCGGGAGACCAGGAACGAGCCCTTCGCCATGACGTCGTGCTGGAGGTCCCAGTCGGACTCATCGGTCTCCAGCAGCGGCTTGGAGACCGACAGCCCGGCGTTGTTGACCACCAGGTCCACCCCGCCGAACGCCAGCACCGACGCCCGCACCGCCCGCGCCACCGCGCCCGCATCGGTCACATCGGCTGTGACGGCGAGCGCCGTGTCTGTGCCGCCGAGCTCGGCGGCGACCCTCGCCGCGGCCTCGGCGTCGCGATCGGCCACCACGACGCACGCGCCCTCGGCGGCCAGCCGGTGGGCGATCGCCCGCCCGATGCCGGACCCGCCGCCGGTGACGAGAGCGATCCGGGTGGCCAGCGCCTTGGACTTGGGCATGCGCTGGAGCTTGGCCTCCTCCAGCGCCCAGTACTCGATCCGGAACTTCTCCCCCTCGTCGATCGGCGCGTACGCCGAGACGGCCTCGGCGCCGCGCATCACGTTGATGGCGTTGACGTAGAACTCGCCCGCCACCCGGGCGGTCTGCTTGGTGGCGCCGAAGCTGAACATGCCCACACCGGGTACCAGGACGATCGCCGGGTCGGCGCCGCGCATCGCGGGGCTGCCGGGTACGGCGTGCCGCTCGTAGTAGGCGCGGTAGTCCTCGCGGTAGGCGGCGTGCAGTTCCTTGAGGCGGGCGATCACGTCCTCCAGTGGCGCGGTGGGCGGCAGGTCCACCACCATCGGCCGGATCTTGGTGCGCAGGAAGTGGTCGGGACAGGAGGTGCCGAGCGCGGCCAGCCGGGGGTGCTCGGCGCGGGAGAGGAAGTCCAGGACGACGTCGGTGTCGGTGTGGTGGCCGACCTGCGGCCGGTCGGTTGAGGCCAGGCCGCGCAGGACCGGGAAGAGGGCGGCGGCCCGCTCCCTGCGCTCGTCTTGGGCCAGGGGCTCGTGAACGACAGGACCGAACGGCTCGGGCCGGCCGTGCTCGGCGATGTACCGCGCCGCGGTTTCGATGATCTCCAGGGAGTTGCGCTCGCACTCCTGGCTGCTCATACCCCAGGCGGTGATGCCGTGGCCGCCGAGGATGATCCCGATGGCCCGCGGGTTGGCCCGGTGGACGGCGGCGATGTCTAGGCCAAGCTGGAAACCGGGGCGCCGCCAGGGCACCCAGACGACCCGCTCGCCGAAGATCTCCTTGGTCAGCGCGGGACCGTCGGCGGCGGTGGCGACGGCGATGCCGGAGTCGGGGTGCAGGTGGTCGACGTGCGCGGCTTCCACCAGGCCGTGCATGGCGGTGTCGATGCTGGGCGCGGCCCCGCCGCGGCCGTGCAGGCAGTAGTCGAACGCGGCGACCATTTCGTCCTCGCGTTCCACCCCGGGATAGACGTCCGCGAGGGCGCGCAACCGGTCCAGGCGCACCACGGCCAGCCCGTCCTCGGTCAGGGTGCCCAGGTCGCCGCCGGAGCCCTTGACCCAGAGCAGTTCTGCCGAGGTCCCGGTGACGGGATCGATGGTCTCACTCTTGGCGGAGGTGTTGCCGCCGGCGTAGTTGGTGTTTCGGGGGTCGGCGCCGAGCCGGTTGCTACGGGCCAGCAGATCGTGCACTGCGGGATTGGTCATGATGATCTTCCTGAGAGAGGTGCCGGTGAGATGGGCGGGTTCGGAGTTCAGGCGCCCCAGCCAGCCTGCTGTCCGCCGGCACGTTCCGCGGAGATCTTCTCGAGGTACCCGGAGCGGGCGTAGGCGGCGATCGGGTCGGGGTCCAGGCCGAGATCGACGCGCAGGTCGGCCAGCAGTGGCCGCACGTCGGTGTTGTAGGCGTCCATCAGGACGGCGTTGGCGCCGAGCACGTCACCCGAGTGCTGGGCGGCGGCGAGCGAGTCGCGGTCCACCAGCAGGGCCTTGGCGGTGGCCTCCTGGACGTTCATCACCGAACGGATGATCGCGGGGATCTTCGGCTCGATGTTGTGGCACTGGTCCAGCATGAACGCGATGCCGTACTCCGGCCGCAGCGCGTCAGCCCGCACGATCTCGTACATGATCCGAAACAGCTGGAACGGGTCGGCCGCGCCGACCATGAGGTCATCGTCGGCGTAGAAGCGGGAGTTGAAGTCGAAGGCGCCGAGCTTTCCCTGCCGCAGCAGGAACGCCACGATGAACTCGATGTTGGTGCCCGGCGCGTGATGGCCGGTGTCGATGACGACCTGGGCCCTGGGTCCCAATTCCAGGCAGTGGGCGTAGGCGGTGCCCCAGTCCGGCACATCGGTGGTGTAGAAGGCCGGTTCGAAGAGCTTGTACTCCAGGAGCATCCGCTGGTCGGCGCCGAGACGGTCGTAGACCTCGCGCAGCGCCTCGGCCAGCCGGTCCTGGCGGGCGTGGATGTCGTCTTGGCCGGGGTAGTTGGTGCCGTCGGAGAACCACAGTTTCAGGTCCCGCGAGCCGGTGGCGTCCATGATGTCGACGCATTCGAGCAGGTGATCGGTGGCCTTGCGGCGCACGCGCGGGTCGGGGTTGGTCACCGAGCCCAGCTTGTAGTCGTCGTCTTGAAAGACGTTGGAGTTGATCGCTCCCAGCGCGATCCCCTGGTCGGCGGCGTGGGCGGCCAGGGCGGCGTAGTCATCCACCTTGTCCCAGGGGATGTGCAACGCCACAGTAGGAGCCACACTGGTGAGCCGGTGCACAAGGGCCGCGTCGGAGATCTTCTCGTACGGGTCACGGGGGACGCCCTGCTGGGAGAACACCTTGAAGCGGGTCCCGGAGTTGGCGTACGCCCATGACGGTGTCTCGATGTGCTGTGCTCGCAGCGCTCGCTTGACGTCGTCGGTGCTCGTCTGGTCCCTCTGGATCATGATGGTGGCTCCGTTCTTCGGGCGGTCATGTGGATAAAACGTTTTAATCTTGTGGAAACTCATGCTGACGCCGCTGTCCCGTCCTGAGCCTGCCAGTGGGTGTCATCGGGAAACTCCAGGCCGTGCCCCAGCGGGAAGACAGGATCCTGGGTGTCACCAGGGACGTCGGACCTGCTGTGACGCACCGCCTCCATCGACCGGGGCAGTTCGACGGGGAGCCTGCCACGAGGTACGCGACGGCCGAAGACGACGTCCAGCAGGGCCTCATCACAGGCGCCGAAACTCCCCAGCAGCGCGGCCGCGGCCTCGGCGATCTCCGACAGGACGGCCGGACGCTCCAGGTGGACGTCGACGACGATCGGTACCCGGCCGGCCAGGTCCCGCAGCCGGCCGATCACGGCGTCGGGGAAGGCCAGGCTTCCCGCGTGGAAGAACGACTCGAACGCGCCGGGCCGCGGTTCGTACGGCGCGGCGAGCCGGACGAGCGCGACCTCCGCGTCATCAGGGGTGGCGACCACTTCGCCGTAGGCCGCGGCCGTTCGGCCGTCGAGACCCTCGCAGTAGATCCTCGCTCCCGCGCGCAGCGGCAGCGCGCCGTTCTTCAAAACGGTGACGGCCTCGCTCTGCGCCCGCAGCCCGGCATTCCGGAACTCCGATCGGCCGACGACCTCCTCGGCTTCGTCCGGGTCCACGAACCGCCGGTCGAACAGGCCCAGCGTGAACTTCTCCCGGAGCAGGCGGCGCACGGAGCCATCGACGCGCCTTTCGGTGACGGAGCCGTCGCCGACCAGTTCGACGACGAGTTCCGGGCAGCGCTCCCCGCCGAACTGGTCGACGCCCGCCTCCAGTGCCCGTCGCGCCCGACCCGCCGGGGTGAGGTGTTCCACCCCCCAGGCGCGCGCGGGCATCGGCTCGCCGCGAAACGACCCGTCGGTCAGCACACCCCAGTCGGTGCACACCACACCGTCGAAGCCGTACCGCTCCCGCAGCAGCCCGGTGATCACCCCCTTGTTGAAGGCGAAGGCGACCTCCTCGTACGGCGTGCCGACAGGTACGCCGTACGAGGGCATGACCTGGGTGGCGCCCGCCGCGAGGGCCGCCTCGAAGGGGGCGAGGTGGTACTCGAAACGGCCGCCGGGGTAGACCTGCTCGCGCCCGTGGGGGAAGTGCGGGTCCTCGCCGTTCTTCTGCGGCCCGCCGCCCGGGAAGTGCTTGACCATGCACGACACACTCCGCGGGCCGAGAGCATCGCCGCGCAGTCCCCGGATGTAGGCCCGCGCCAGGCGGGAGACCATGGTGGCGTCCGTACCGAAGGTGCCGCTCACGCGGGCCCAGCGCGGTTCGGTGGCCAGGTCGAGCTGCGGGTGCAGGGCCAGGCGGATGCCGACGGCGAGATACTCCCGGCGGACCGTGTCGGCGAACCGCTCGACCAGCGCCTCGTCGCCGATCGCGGCCAGGCCCAGCGGCTCGGGCCACCGGGAGAACGCCCCGGCCGCCGCGGCGATCCCGGGGGTGTCGGAGAAGGAGTGGCGGGGGTCGCTGGAGACGGTCACGGGGATGGCGAGCCGGGTGGCGAGCGCCTCCTGCTGGACGCGGTTGTGCCACTGGGCGATCTCGCGGGGCGAGCCGCCGCCGACGAGGTTGAAGTGGCTCATCAGCCGCTCGCCGACGCGGGTGGCGACCGGTTCGGGGAAGGTGTCGTCCAGCGTGGCCATGTCGTGAAAGAGCAGTCCCGCCTTCTCTCGCAGGGTCATCCGGGCGAGGAGGTCCTCGACGCGTTCGGTGACGGAACGGGACGAGTCCCGGTACGGCTCGGCGGCTGTCATGCCGGTGCTGTCTCCCTGTTCTTGCGTTCTTCCCGGCGTTCTCGGGGCCGTCTCAGGCGCCTTCGACGACCAGGTCCGCGGTGTCGTCCGGCCGCGGGCCCGGCGGGCCGAAGAAGGCGGGCCGCTCGGCGACCGGGTCGTCGTCGGCGTCGCGGAAGGCACACGCGAAGTGGTGGCGTCCCGCGCCGACCTCGATCTCCCCTCCGGGCTCGTCGGGCAGGACCACCGTGGCCGTCGCCCCCACGGGGACGAGGACCTCCAGGTCGAGTCGGCCGCCGGAGCGTTGCCAGCGCACCTGCGCCCTGCCGTAGGGGGTGCGGAGCGCGGCGCGCGCGTGGCGAAGACCCCCGCCGGGCAGCGGGCGCACCAGGATGCGCCGGTACCCAGGGGCTGCGGGGGCCAGGCCCGCGACGGTGCGGTGCAGCCAGTCGGCGACCGCGCCCAGCGCGTAGTGGTTGAAGGAGGTCATGTCGCCGGGGTTGACCGTGCCGTCGGGCAGCAGGCTGTCCCAGCGCTCCCAGACCGTCGTCGCCCCCATGGTGACGGGGTACAGCCATGAGGGGCACTCGCGCCGCATGAGCAGGTGGTAGGCGTCGTCGACGGCGCCGGCCGCGACCAGGGCGTCGCAGATGAGCGGGGTGCCGACGAAACCGGTACCGATGCGGTGGCCGCTCTCGCGCACGAGCTCGACCAGCCGCCGACCCGCGCGGGCACGGCGCCCGGCCCCGGCGATCAGATCGAACCGCAGAGCGAGCGCGTAGGCGGTCTGCGAGTCGCCGACCAGGCGCCCGGAGGGCGAGAGGTACTCGGCGTCGAAAGCGGCGCGCACGCGGTCGGCGAGGTCGCCGTAGCGGCGGTGGTCCTTCTCCTCGCCCAGCAGCGAGGCCGTCTCCGACAGCAGGCGCGCCGAGTGCGCTAGGTAGGCGGTGGCGACGAGGAAACGGTCGGTACGGGTCTCGAAGGGACGCTCCGCGGGGGCGGCGGGGTCGAGCCAGTCACCGAGCTGGAAGCCGGTGTTCCACAGGTGGTCATCGCCGGCGCGTTCGGCACATTGGTCGACCCAGGCCCTCATGCTGGGGTACTGCCCGCGCAGCAGTTCCAGGTCGCCGTAGCGCTCGTACAGCGTCCAGGGCACGACGACGGCCGCGTCACCCCAAGCGGCGACGGGTTCGGCCGGGAACGACAGCGGGACCCACGGCACGTAGACCGGGACCGTGCCGAGCTCGGCCTGTTCGGCCGCCAGGTCGGCCAGCCAGGAGGTCAGCATTCCCGCGCAGCCGTACAGGAAGGCGGCGGTGGGGGCGAAGACCTGGATGTCGCCGGTCCAGCCCAGGCGCTCGTCGCGCTGCGGGCAGTCGGTGGGGATGTCGACGAAGTTGCCGCGCATGCTCCACAGCACGTTCTCGTGCAGCCGGTCCAGGGTCTCGTCGGAGCTTTCGAACCAGCCGGTCCGCTCCATGTCGGTGTGGCAGACGACCGCGCGCACGTCGGCCGGGCCGATCTCGCCCGGCCAGCCGTCGACCTCGGCGTAGCGGAAGCCGTGGACGGTGAAGCGCGGCTCCCACTCCTCGACGCCGCCCCCGCGCAGGGTGTAGGTGTCGACGCAGGAGGCGGCGCGCAGCGGGCGCACGCACAGCTCACCGTCTTCCAGCACCTCGGCGTGGCGCAGGGTGACGGTACGGCCGGCCTCGCCGCGGACCCGGATGCGCAGCCGTCCGGCGATGTTCTGCCCGAAGTCGAGGATCGTCCTGCCGGAGGGTGAGGTGAGGACCCTCACCGGGGCCCGGTGCTCGATGCGGCGCACGGCGGGACCGGTCGGCGCCGTCAGCAGGGCGGGATCGTGCGGCACGACGCGGGCCGCCTGCCAGTCCGAGTCGTCGAAGCCGGGTGAGGACCAGCCGCGCTGCTCCAGCCGGGCGTCGTGGCGTTCGCCCTCGTACAGGCTCGCGGCGGTGACGGGACCCGGCGCGCAGCGCCAGTCTTCGTCGGTGACCACCACGTCAACGGTGCCGTCGCTGTAGCGGATCTCCAGCTGGGCGACGAGCGCGGTGTGCTCGCCGTACACCCGGGTCCGGCCGCCCTCGAAGCCGACCTTGCCGCGGAACCAGCCATCGGCCAGGGTGGCGCCGACGGCGTTGCCGCCTTCGCGCAGCAGAGCGGTGACGTCGAAGGTCTGGTAGCGCAGCCGATGGGAGTAGCTGGTCCAGCCCGGTGCGAGCACGTCGTCGCCGACGCGCCAGCCGTTGAGCTCGACCTCGTACAGGCCATGGGCCGTGACATACAGGCGGGCCGCGGCCACCGGGGCGCGCACGGTGAACTCGCGCCGCAGCAGCGGCGCGGGGCCGTCCGGCGCGCCCAGCAGCTCCGGCGGCGGCGCGGTCGCGCCCGCCCGCCAGTCGGCCGTCTCCAGCAGGCCCGCCTCCACCCAGGACCAGGGGCTCCAGTCGCTGACCGAGCCGTCGCATCCGTGCACGCGCACCCGTGTCCCGCGCCGCTCGCGCGAGACCAGCTCCGTACCCGGCCAGCCGACCAGCACGGACTGCCCGGACTCGATCGGCCCGGTCGCGCTCCCGTCGTCGAGCTCGATCTCATAGGCCCGCTGAACCCAGCCGGGCAGGTCGGTGCGGACCGTCCACGACAGGCGCGGGGCGCTCTCGCCGATGCCCACGGGGTCTCGGTGGTGCTCGTAGCCGGGGGCGGTGACGTTCAGGAAGGACACGGACGTGGTGCTCCTCATGTTCAACCCTTGACCGCGCCGGCGGTCATGCCGGCCACGATCTTGCGGTTGAAGAAGACGAAGGCCAGCAGCGGCGGGATGGTGATCAGGACGATGTCCATGAACAGCAGATTCCACTGGGTGCTGTACTGGCTCTGGAAGTTGTAGAGGGTGACCTGCACGGTGGCGTTCTCGTCGCCGGGCAGGAAGTAGAGCGGGTTGACGAAGTCGTTGAAGACGGCCACCGACTGGGTGAGGACGACGGTGATCGTGACCGGCCGCAGCAGCGGGAAGATCACTTTGAAGAACAGGGTCAGGCCGCCGCAGCCGTCGATCATCGCGGCCTCGTCCAGCTCCCGGGGGATCGCCGCGATGAACGCGCGAAACAGCAGCACCGCGTACGACAGGCCGAAGGCGACCTCCACCAGGATCAATCCGGGCATCGTCTTGAACAGGCCGATCGCCTGCAGCAGCCAGATGGTCGGCACGATCGCGGGCGGGATGATCAGCCCGGACAGCACCAGGAAGTTGGCCAGCGTGCCGATCCTCCCGGCTCGCCGCTGCAGGACGTAGCCGGCCATCGCGGCGAACACCACGATCAGGGCCACCGACGCCACGGTGAGGATCGTGCTGTTGACGTAGGCGCGCAGCAGCACGTAGTCCCGTGCCGAGATCACCTCGATGAGGTTGGCCACGATCGGCCAGCTGGTGGGCCAGGAGAAGTCCAGGTCGGCGGCCTGCTTGCTGTCCTTGACGGCGGTCAGCAGCATGAATGAGAAGGGGACGAGGAAGACGACGGCGGCCACGACGAGCGCGGCCACCTCGGCGCCGGTCTTGCGCAGGCTTCTCATGGGGCGACCTGCCTTCTGCCCAGGAACCAGTTGAGCGGGATCACGATGGCGGTGACGACGACGAACAGCAGCACGTTGCCCGCGGTGGACAGGCCGAAGAAGCCGGCCTGGTACTGCTTGTAGATGATCGAGGCGATGACGTCGCTGGTGAAGCCGGGACCGCCGCGGGTCATCGTCCAGATCAGGTCGAACGAGCGTAGGCCGCCGATGAAGGAGAGGATGATCACCGAGTAGGTGGCCGGCCAGCTCAGCGGCAGCGTGATGTGCCGGAACCGGTGCCAGGCGCTGCCGCCGTCGACCGCGACCGCCTGGTAGTAGTCCTGCGGGATGGACAGGATCCCGGCGATGTAGATGACGGTGGCCAGGCCCACGCCCTTCCAGACGTCCACCAGCGCCACCGACAGCAGCGCGGTGCCCGCGTCGCCGAGCCAGTCCGGGCCGGAGATCCCGACCAGCGCCAGGACCTGGTTCACCAGCCCGGTGTCGGGGTTGAGCAGCACGCTGAAGGTGATGCCGACCGCGACCGTGGAGACCAGCACCGGGAAGAACACCACCGAGCGCAGGAACCCGCGCAGCCGCAGCTTGGAGGTGAGCAGCACCCCCAGGCCCAGCCCGAGCACGACCTTCAGGCCACTGGTCACCGCCGCGTAGACGACGGTATTACGAAAACCGACGCTCAGGTTCTGCTCGGCCAGGAAGTCCCGGAAGTTGTCCAGGCCCACGAACTCGCTGTCGAACAGCGTCCAGCGGGTGAGGGCGAAGTAGAAGGCCATCACCGTCGGAATGAGGAAGATCACGATGTAGACGACGGCGGCCGGCAGGTAGAGGGCGTAGGGGTAGGCGGGACCGGCCTTCCACCGGCGGTGGGCGTGGGCGCGCCGGGCCGGGCGGCCGGACCCCGCGCCGCGGGGTCCGGCCGCCCTGGTGTTCGGCCGTTGCCTGGTTACCACCCTTCGAGTCCCAGCTGCTTGGCCTGCTTCTCCACGTCCTTGTCGTACTGGGCGGCGCCCTCGGCGGCGGGGGTCAGTCCCGAGCCGACGGCGACGGTGATCTGCTCCAGGGAGGGCCCCTTCACCGGGGACAGGAACTCCAGGGCGGGCGTGCTGGCGTCCTTGTCGATGTAGGCCTGCAGGTCCTTGGCCGCCTGGATCGCATCGTCGGGGAGCTTGGCGCCCTCGATCCGGTACGGTCCGGCGGGCTTGACGACCTTGCCCACCGCCTCGGTGGCGGCGGGTGAGGCGACGAAGGCCAGGAACCTCTTGGCCGCGTCCAGGTGCTCGGTGCTCTTGGCGATGTAGATGCCCGGCGGCTCCCACAGGGTCGCGCCGTTCGTGGCCGCGTCGGCGCCCGGGACGGCGAAGAAGCCGATGTCGGTGGCGACCTGCGGGTTGTCCTTCAGCAGGGGCGGCAGCGTGGCGCTGAGCATCGGGTAGTGCGCCCCCTTGCCCTCCACCAGCATCTTCAGGCCCTGCTCGTTGGTGGCCGAGCCGAAGCCCTTGTTGGCATACCCCTTGGCGTGCACTTCGGCCAGGTGCTCGAAGCCCGCCAGGGCGGCCGGGGTGGTGGCGAACTTGGCCGTGCCCGCGGTGTAGTTCTGCGCGAAGTCCGGTACCGCGGCCTGGACGTTGTGGAAGTCGCCCAGCACGAACAGCTGCGAGGTCCAGGTGTCCTTGAAGGTGGTGATCACCGGGGTGATCCCGCCCGCCTTGATCTTCTCGTTGTTGGCCATGAACTCGGCCCAGGTCGTGGGCACCTTCAGGCCGAGCCTGTCGTAGACCGTGCGGTTGTACAGGATGCCGCCGCCCATGCCGGCGCCGGCCGGCACGCCGTAGACCTTGCCGGCCTGGCTGACCACCGGCAGGTAGTCCTTCTGGACGTTCTTGAGCACCGCGTCGCCGGTCAGGTCGACCATGCTCTGGGCGGGGTTGAGGGCCTGCAGCAGCGAGCCGGAGTTGTACCAGAACACATCCGCCATGTCGCCCGTGGAAAGCCGGGTCTTGACGATGTTGTCGCCCTCGGTACCCCCCGGCCGGGTCTCCAGCTCGATCTTGACGGAGGAGTCGGCCTTCATGAAGGCGTCGGCGAGCGCCGTGGCCCCGTCGAGGGTGAGCGGGTCCTTGTCGACGAGGAAGGACAGGGTGACCGGGCCGCCGTCGGCGGCGGGCTCGGAGCCCGAGCCGTTACCGCAGGCGGTCAGCAGGAGGGACGCTGAGATCAGCGCCAGTGATGCCTTGAGTTTCACTTCGTCTCCCTGGGGTTCTGCTAAGACTGGCCGGACGACCGCGGCGGTGAGGCTGTGCGCGTGAGCCGCCGAACCCCCGAACGCCCCCGGCGAGGGGCCCGTGCGGCATCCCGCGTGGCCCGGCCGGTGGAACGTTTTAATCGGCTGCGAAAGCCCCTAGTCCAGCGCCGGATGTTTCCAGCAGGTTTCTCGGTGTGTGCACTGGATCGTGCACCCTGCAGAGCTCGGGCGGATAGGCCGCTATTCGCCAGTTAGTAGCACGAAATTCACCTCGGCTGGTGAGGTGGGGCCAGGTAGGGTGCGCCCATGCATAACGATCCGGTGGCGGAGGCAGAAGGGCTGCTCTACTTCACCGACGGCTCGCTCGCCTACGCCGGCCGGTACCTCCACCACGGCTTCTTCCACACCCACACCCACAGCTTCGTCGAGGTGGCGGTCGTCACCGGCGGCAGCGCCGTCCACCACACGACGACGGGCCGGGAGCCGCTGAGCCGCGGAGACGTCGTCCTGCTGCGGCCCGGCGCCTGGCACGGGTACGAGGAGTGCGACCGGCTGGAGCTGTACAACTGCTGCTTCAGCGCCGAGCTGCTGAACCGGGAGCTCGCCTGGATCAGGGAGGACGCGCTGCTGGGCTACCTGCTGTGGACCGGCCCGTACTCGATGGGCTGCAGGGGAACACTCTCCTTCAACCTCTCCGAGGACGCCCTGCAGGAGTGCCTGACCCACCTGGACGGGCTGGAGCGGCTGCACACGCGCCCGATCTCCCGCCACCGCGGCGACATCATCGGCCACCTGTCGGTGCTCCTGGGAAACCTCGCGCGCGCCGCCGCCCGGACCCGGGAGGGCGCCCAGGAGTCCGCCGGCCCCGCCCATCCGGCCGTCATGCGGGCGATGCGGCTGATGGAGGCCAGGGTGGCTCACGACTGGACGCTGACGGAGCTGGCCGAGCACCTGCACCTGACCCCGCGATACCTGGTACGCCTGTTCACGACCGCGACAGGGCTGCCGCCGATGGCGTACCTGGCCAGACAGCGGGCCGAGACCGCCGCGGCCCTGCTCCTGCTCGACGACAGGCCGATCGCCCAGATCGGCGAGCAGGTGGGCTGGGGAGACCCGAACTACTTCGCCAGGAGATTCAAGGCCCACTTCGGCATGAACCCCTCCGGCTACCGCAAGAGCTTCACCCACCGGTCCGTCACGCTGAGCGACGAACTCCGCCAGGAACTTCGGCCCGGGACACCCGGCGGGACCGCCTGACGGACGGCGCCCACCGGGATGACCTCCCGCAAAAGGGGGGGCGGGATGCCACCTGGCCATCCACCTGGCGAATGCGGTTATCCGACTTATCTATTTCCCAAATCTTCCCGCTTGTCGCAGAGTGATGAGAACCATAAGGGCGAACGGGCCCGGAGAAGCCTCTCCTCTCCACGTTCCTGCGGACGTTCGCCGTCCGCCTCCTGCCCGTTCGCGCTGCCGGGCTCCGGGCCTTCGCCCCCGCGAAAGGAGACTCGTGGTGAACGCGTTTCCCGCCGGTTCTCCCACCGGTGAGGCGAATCCGCTCCTCGGAGAGCTTCTCCGGCCGCCACCGCTCCCGCTTCGGGCACGGTGATCTCGTGAACGGCGGGCAGCCGACCACCCCGCATGCGCGCCACCGGGTGGCTCCGTACCGGACCCATGCCAGGAGCGCTCAGACGACCTGCCAGGAAACCGGCCCCCTCGATCTGCGGATCGACCGCTTCCAGCCCGGATCGGTGACCGAGCCCCCTCATGCGCACCCCCATGCCGAAATCGCCGTCGTCACGGCGGGGAAGGCGATCCACCGCACGCCCGTCGGAAGGCACCGCGTCCGGCAGGGCAGCGTCATCCTCCTGCCCGCCGGAACACCGCACGCCTACGAGGAGTGCGACCGGCTGGAGTTGTACGCCTGCGGCCTGCGGCTCGGTCTGCTCCTGCGCGAGCTGGCCTGGATCAGGGATGATCCGCTTCTCACCCGGCTGTTCGGCGACGACGCCGGACGCGATGGACCGTACCGGAAGAAGCCGGATGTTCCCGCAGCCGGCCGAGAGGCGACGATCCCGGGCCGCCGGGAACCGGTCCTCGATCCGCGGGCACTGGCTGACTGCGTCATGCATCTCGATACCCTGCGCGAGCTGACCGCCGAATCCGCGACGACCCACCGTGCCGATCTCATCGGACGGCTCCTGCTGTTCCTCAGCGCGCTCACCCGCGCCGGGACCGGCCCACCCGATCAGGACGACACGACCGAGCCGGCGATTCCCCCCGCGGTGGCCGAGGTCATCCGGCGGATGGAAAACGACCTCGGGCACGGCTGGTCACTCGGCGAGCTGGCCGACGCCTCCTTCCTGACACCGGGATACCTGGTCCGTCTGTTCAAGGCGAGCGTCGGCATGCCCCCCATGGCCTACCTCACCCACCTGCGGGCCGAGACGGCGGCGACGCTGCTCATGCAGACCGACCACCCGGTGTCGCGCGTCGGGTACCTGGTCGGCTGGCCGGATCAGAACCACTTCGCCCGCCGCTTCAGGGCGCACTTCGGTATGAGCGCCACGAGCTTTCGCGAGAGCTTCACCCGCTGACCCGGTCGCGACCGCGATCCGCGGAGCAACGGTACGACCGAGGAACGTCCTCGTCGCGAAAGGTCACTTCGGCGGCCCCGGCCCTCACCCCGGTACCCGCACCGATCGCGGGCAACCGCGCCATCCGGCGGGCGATCAGACGAATCCAGGCCCAGGCACGGGCCAGGCACGACGCGGGCGCCGTCACGGCGGTGATGTGGGTGCTCGCCTCGGAATAATCCACGACATGGATGGGCGGTATCAGAAAGTTCCGTCTTCCGCGCACCACGGCCGATGTCCACAGTGATGCGTGCCACATCCCCCCGTAACCCAGCGAGGCCCGCATGTCCCAGCCGGTCACCGCCCGCCAGGCGGGATTACCCCAGCTCATCTTGCTGCTCATCGGCAGTTGCATGCCTGTGCTCGGCGCCGTCCTGCTCTCACCGGTTCTGCCCCGCGTG
The DNA here is from genome assembly GCF_052983175.1 of Streptosporangium sp. G12. NCBI lineage: Bacteria > Bacillati > Actinomycetota > Actinomycetes > Streptosporangiales > Streptosporangiaceae > Streptosporangium > Streptosporangium sp. G12. Next base: position 57,883 of record NZ_JBRIQO010000015.1, read on the forward strand.
AGCCAGCACTTCGCCGCCATCCCGGGCGCTCACATCCTGGTCCCAGTAATCTTGACCATCCCCGCGCTGTTCATCGCGCTGGGCGCCCCCTTCGCCGGCGCCGTCGCCGACAGGTTCGACCGCAAGCGCCTGCTCACCGTCGCCATGGTCGCCTACTCGGTCTTCGGCACCGCCCCCCTCTACCTGGACTCCCTCCACGCCATCCTGGTCAGCCGCATGCTGGTCGGCGTATGCGAGGCGGCCATCATGACGTGCTGCACCACTCTGATCGCCGACTACTGGTCCGGTCCCCGCCGCATCCGCTACCTGGGTCTGCAGACTCTGGTCACCACGATCGCGGCGACCGCCTTCTTCGTCCTGGGCGGCCTGCTCGGAGCCGACAATTGGCGCACGCCCTTCTGGCTGTACGGGGCCGCCGCGCTGGCCGCGATCCCCATGGTGATTCTGCTGTGGCAGCCCGCCGTCTCACGACACGAGGCACGCCAGCCCTGGCCCTGGCGTACCCTGGCCGTCCCCAGCCTGGTCACCGTGGGCGCAGGCATCGTCTTCTACACGCTGATCGTCCAGCTCTCCTACGTCCTGGACGGTGTGGGCGTCACCGACACCGCCGCCGTCGGCGGTATCACCGCGCTGATGTCGCTGGCGACCGCCGTCGGCGCCGGACTGTTCGCCAAGGTGGCCGCCCGCGGAGCGAAGACCCTGCTCGTCGTGGAGTTCGTCCTGTCCGGGCTCGGCCTGCTCCTGATCTTCGCCACGGATGCCGTCCCGATGATCGTGGTGGGGGCGGCGCTCACCGGCTTCGCCACCGGCCTGCTGCTGCCGACCCTGGTCACCTGGGCGGTCGGCACGTTGTCGTTCGCCCAACGTGGCCGAGGCACCGGTCTGTGGACCGCCGCTCTCTTCCTCGGGCAGTTCCTGTCCCCCCTGCTCGTCAGCGCACTGACTGCGGTGACCGGAGGACTCGGCGCGTCGTTGGCCGTCATCGGCGTGGCGACGCTGGTACTGGCCGGCCTCGTCGCCACCGTCCTGGCCGTACCGTCGTCGCCGCTCAACACCGTCCCGGCCGAACAGTCGTGAAGCCGGGCACACCGATCCCGGTCTCATAGGCGGCCGATACCCGCGCTCTCAAGCCGACCCCGGACGCCCACCGGCGCCCGGAGCGGAATCTCCATCATCTCCCCCTCCGCTCCGGATGTGGCGAAGAGGCGAACACTCGCCGGTCGGCCTGCGACGACTTCGAGCACATGCGCAGCGGAGGGGGTCTTCGGCGTCGCCAAAACCCCTCGATGCGTGACATACGCGTGTCGGCGGCGACGCCGCAGCCGACGGTAATTCCGTGCTACAAGAGGTTCATCCTGGCCTATCTCCGTGTTCACCCGGCGGCTGATGATCCGTGCAGAGCGCGAAACCTGTCGGAAACACCTGGACGACGGTTCCGCGCCATCCCCCCACCTTCAGCCTCGGAGGATCAGGTGCACCATCGCACACGACGAAAGAGGCGACTCGCCCTCGCCCTCTGCATCGTCATCCCCGCCACCGCCCTGCACATCACGACGGCGAACGCCACATCGGCCGCCTGTTCATGGATGGACACGACCAAGTCCGCCGACACACGCGCACGTACCCTTCTGGACAACTCCACCCTGGAGCAGAAAATGCGCTGGCTGGTGGAACAGCCCGCCGCCAGCCCGCAGCAGACCCAGTTCCCCGACGGCGTCCTCTACCCCGCCCAGGTCGCCTGCGCTCCCGCCCTCACCTACACCGACGGGCCCTTCGGAATCCGCGGCGACACGGGCGTGACCGCCTTCCCGGCCCCCATCGCGCAGGCGGCGAGCTGGAACGCGGCCCTGAGCACCGCCAAAGGACGCACCCTCGCCGACGAGGCGTTCCGCAAGCGACGCAACGTCTTCCTGGGCCCGAGCATCGCGAGCGGACGCACCCCGCTCAACGGCCGCACCTCCGAGTACCTGGGCGAGGACCCCCTGCTGAGCGGTGACCTCGCCGCAGCCGAGATCCAGGGAATCCAGAAGGGAAATCCCCAGGCCCCCGTCCTGTCGGTGCTCAAGCACTTCGTCGGCAACGAGCAGGAGACCGACCGCACGCTGAGCTCGTCGAACATCGACGAGAGGACCCTTCACCAGATCTACAACCTGCCCTTCGAGATCGCCGTCACGAAGGGTTCGCCCGGTGGCGTCATGTGCGCCTACAACCAGGTCAACGGCGTCTACTCGTGCGAGAACCCCACCCTTTTGACCGATCACCTGCGCAAGGAGATGGGATTCGGCGGGTTCGTCGTCTCCGACTTCTGGGCGGTCACCTCCACGGCCGCGTCACTGAAGGCCGGCCTCGACCAGGAGCTGAACAAACCCTCCTACTGGACGCCGGAGAAACTGAAGGCCGCGCTCACCGCCGGGCAGATCACCTCGGCGCAGATCGACACCGCCGCCTTCCGGGTCGTACGGGCGCTGATCTCCGCCGGACTCTTCGACCGCCCCCTGCCGGCCACGGCCGCCGCCAACGTCTCGACGGCGGCGAACCAGGCGGTGGCACGCCAGGTGGCCGAGGAGGGCAGCGTGCTGCTCAAGAACGAGGCGGCCGCCCTCCCGCTCGGCGGAACGAAACAGACGATCGCCGTCATCGGGCCGACCGCCTCCCGGACCCCGACGAACGGCGTCAGCGCGAGCACCGTCTGCTCGGCCACCTGGCTCATGCCCCCGGGCGGGACCTACGTCGACTGCCCCACCCCCGTCGCGCCGCTCGACGCGATCACCGCGCGGGCGGCCAGGAACGGCAGCCAGGTCGTCTTCGACAACGGAAGCGACCCGGCGAAGGCGGCCAGGACCGCCGCGAGCGCGGACGTGGCCGTCGTCTTCGGCTACTACACCGAAGGTGAGTTCGCCGACCTGCCCGACATCTCCCTGGACGGCGGCGGCGACGCCCTCATCTCGACGGTGGCCGCGGCCAACCCGCGCACCGTCGTCGTACTGGAGACCGGCGGCCCGGTCCTGATGCCGTGGCTAAGCAAGGTCAAGGCCGTCATGCAGGCGTGGTATCCCGGAGTCCAGCAGGGCAACGCGATCGCCTCCCTGCTGTGGGGAGACGTCAACCCGTCGGGCAAGCTGCCGCAGACCTTCCCCGCCGCTCTGTCGGACCTGCCCACCGCCGGATCCCCCCGGCAGTACCCCGGTGTGCTCCCCGGCGGCGGGACAGTCCGTCCCGACGGAGACCAGAGCATCCGCCAGGTCGACTACTCCGAGGGGCTCAAGGTCGGCTACCGCTGGTACGACAGCAAGAACATCGCACCGCTGTTCCCCTTCGGGCACGGGCTGTCGTACACGACGTTCTCCTACAGCACCCTCAACGTCACCCCGCCCCAGACCGACGGCAAGCAGCCGATCAAGGTCAGGTTCCTGGTGACCAACACCGGGACGCGCACCGGCACCGAGGTCGCCCAGGTCTACCTCGGACTGCCCGCCCAGGCCGGTGAACCGCCCAGGCGGCTGGCCGGCTGGGCCCGGGTGACCCTGGCACCGAACACGTCCCGGATGGTGGAGGTCGTCGTGGATCCGACGGCGCCGAACCGTCCGCTGTCCTACTGGGACGCGCAGGCCGACCGGTGGACCACCCCGTCCGGACAGTACACGGTGCAGGTCGGCGCCTCTTCGCGCAACATCTCCCTCACCAGCACGTTCCGCGTCTCTTGAGTGACCGGGCGGCATAGGGCCCGGCGGTAGCCGGCCGTCGCCGGGCTTGGTACGGCGACGGCCGGAGGTTCCGGTAAACGGGTGGAGCGGCTCACTGCCGCTCCACCCGTTTACCGACTTCGGCAAAAACCGTGCGCAGCCACCGGTGACCCGCGTCCGCTTGGTGGACCGCGTGGTACCAGAACGCCTCGATGACGGGCACCGCCTCGTAGGGGCAGGGCAGGATCTGGAAGTCCTCCAACCCGGCCAGCCGCAGGGCCAGCCGTTCCTGCAGCAGGCAGATGCGCCGGGTGCCGGGAATGAGGAACGGCAGGGATTGGAAGTTCTCCACCACGATCTCGACTCGTGGCTCCACGCCGAGCATGGTGAGCTGGCGGGCCGCCGAGGCGATCGCCGTCGGGCCGCGGAAGGTCACCGCCCAGGGAAGTTCTCGCAGGTGGTCCATGGTGATGCCGTCGCGCAGGGCGGGGTGGTCGCGGTCGGCGACGATGACCCATCGGTCGGTGTAGACGTTCACCGCCGGATGGGTGGAGATGAAGCCGTGCGGCATCAGCAGGCCGTCCACCGAGCGCAGGGTGGTGTCGATGTCGTCGACGCGCGGGACGTTGATCTGCAGGAACCGAAGGCGGACACCGGGGGCCTCGCGATCGAGGGTGCGCATCAGCTCCTTGCCCAGGACGGTCAGCGCGTAGTCGGAGCTGACCAGGGCGAACTCACGGTCGCTGCTGGCGGGGTCGAAGTCGGGCCTGGCGGAGAAGACCCGGTCGACGACGTTGACCGCCAGTGCCGTCGCGTCGACCAGTGAGGCGGCGAGCGGGGTGAGCTCGAAACCGTTGCCGACGCGCAGGAGCAGCTCGTCGTTGAAATGGCGGCGCAGACGGCTCAGCGCCGCGCTGGCGGCCGGCTGGCTGAGCCCGATCCGCACTCCGGCACGGGTGACATTGCGCTCCTCCAAGAGCGCGTGCAACGCGGCCAGAAGATTCAGGTCGAGGCTCTCCAGTCTCATCGGACCCTCCGGGATTCATGTGGTGGATGAGATGGTGCGGACCGTCTTCGCTGTGAATTTGGCCGAGTGTCTCACCGTCGGCGGGGAGCCGCTCGCGGGGCCATCACAAGATCGAAGGCCGGGCCGACGAGGTTTCACCCTACCTCCTGGTATCCGTCCTATGGATATCACCATCTGGAGAATCGATTTCCCAGATTTACCCCGGTGACCCAAGGTTAAGGGCACCGCACCAGGAGGAAACCTCGTGGAAACACATCCGTCTTTCGCCGGCCCGTTCGCGGTCGGCACCTTCTCCGCCGGCAACGGGCCGGCCTTCCCCGGCCTGATCACCGGCGATCGCGTCCTGAACCTGCGTACCGTCCCCGAGCTTCACGCGCCGGACGGTGGCGAGCCGACCACCCGTACCCTGCTGGAGCGGTGGGACGACATGCTGCCGCTGCTGCACGCCGCAACCGCGTCGGCATCGGGTGAGTGGCTGCCGCTCGCCGATCTGCGGGTGCACGCCCCGGTCGAACCCCGGCAGATCCTGCAGTCCGGCGCCAACTACCGCACCCACGTCATCGACCTGGCGGTAGCGCACGAACCCGCGGGCAGCCGCCCCGCCGAACAGGTGAGAGCCGAGGTCGCGGCGATGATGGACCGCCGCGCGGCCGAGGACGAGCCGTACGTGTTCATCGGCCTGCCCTCCTCGATCACCGGCCCCTACGACGACGTGGTGATCCCCACCTGGTGCGCCAAGCCCGACTGGGAGCTGGAACTGGCGGCGGTGATCGGCCGCCCGGCCTTCCGGGTGCCGGTCGAGCAGGCACTGGAGCACGTGGCCGCCTACACCATCGCCAACGACCTCACCGCCCGTGAACTGGTGTTCCGCCGCGACATGCCGGAGATCGGCACCGACTGGCTGCGCGCCAAGAACGCCCCGACGTTCACCCCGCTGGGCCCCTACCTGGTGCCGTCCGCCTTCGTCGCCGACCCCGGCGACCTGCAGGTGACCTTGAAACTCAACGGCGAGGTCATGCAGGACGAGTCCACCAAGGACATGATCTTCGGCGTGGCGCGGCTGGTGTCCCACATCTCCCAGACCGTGGAACTGCTCCCCGGTGACCTGGTGCTCACCGGCAGCCCGGCCGGCAACGGCATGCACCGGGGCCGGCTGCTGCGCCCCGACGACGTGATGGAGGGGACGATCACCGGCCTGGGCGCCCAGCGCAACCGGTGCGTGGCCGACCCGCGCGGGCGGGAGAGCTGATGCTCGACCGCACCGACCCCGAGGGCGCCATCGCCGAGGCCGCCGCCCGCTGCTCCAACTGGGGCCGCTGGGGAGACGACGACGTGCTGGGCACCGTCAACTTCATCGACGAGGCCAAACGCCGCGAGGGCGCGGCGCTGGTCCGCCAGGGCCTGTCCTTCTCCCTGTCCCAGCGCTTCGACACCGACGGCCCGCAAAAAGGCTGGCGCCGCCGCACCAACCCGGTGCACACCATGACCGACACCGGCCTGGACGCGGTCCACGGCGGCCAAGGCTTCCCGCACGGATTCGGCGGCGCCGACGACGTCATCGCCATGCCGCTGCAGTGCTCCACCCAGTGGGACGGCCTGGGCCACATCTTCGACCACGGCAGGGCGTGGAACGGCCGCCCCGCCGACACGGTGGTCACCTCCGCCGGTGACCTCGTCACCGGCATCGAGCACCTGGCCGCGCCCGTCGCGGGCCGCGGCGTCCTGCTCGACGCCGGCCGCGTGTTCGGCGGCGAAGGAGAAGCGGGGGAACTGCCGGACGGCTTCGCGATCACCGAAGAACACCTCCTCGCCACCGCCAAGGCGCACGGCGTCACGGTCGGCCGCGGCGACATCGTGTGCGTGCGCACCGGGCAGCTCACCCGCGCCCGCCGCGACGGCTGGGGCGACTACGCCGGCGGCCCCGCACCCGGCCTGTCGTTCACCACCGCAAACTGGCTGCACCGCACCGAGATCGCCGCGATCGCCACCGACACCTGGGGCTTCGAGGTGCGGCCCAACGAGTTCGACCACGCCTTCCAACCGCTGCACCAGGTCGTCATCCCCCACCTCGGCCTGCTCATCGGCGAGATGTGGGACTTCGACGCCCTCGCCGCCCACTGCGCCGCCGACGGCGTGTACGAGTTCTGGCTCACCGCCGCCCCGCTGCCCGTCACCGGCGCGGTCGGCTCCCCCGTCAACCCCCTCGCCATCAAGTGAGCCCCCCATGACAGCAGTAAGGAACGTCCTCATCGTCGGCGGCGGCACCGCCGGATCGGCCCTGGCCATCCTGCTCGCCCGCGGCGGCGTCGCCGTGCACATCGCGGAGATCAAACCGGAGCTCACCGCGCTCGGCTCGGGCATCACGTTGCAGGGCAACGCGCTGCGGGTACTGCGCGACCTCGGCGTCTGGGACCGGGTCGCCGCCGCAGGCTTCGCGTTCGACTCCCTCGGACTGCGCACCCCCGGCGGTCACCTGATCGCCGAGATCCCCGACGCCCGCACCGGCGGCCCCGACCTGCCGGCCACGCTCGGCATGAACCGCCCCGAACTGGCCGCGATCCTCGCCGACGCCGTACGCGCGTCCGGCACCCGGATCTCACTCGGCCTGACCGTGGAAAGCCTCACCGACACCGGCGACGGCGTACGGGCACAGATGTCCGACGGGACCGCCGACACCTACGACCTGGTCGTGGGCGCCGACGGCATCCGCTCCAAGGTCCGCGCCCTGCTGGGCGTCGAGGCCGCCATCCGGCCGACCGGCATGGGCATCTGGCGCATCCACACCCGCCGCCCCAAGGACGTCGAGCGCACCGACCTGGTCTACGGAGGCTCCTGCTTCATCGCCGGCTACTGCCCCACCGGCCAGGACACCATGTACGCCTACCTGGTGGAGAAGGCCCGGCCCCGCGAGTCGGTGGCCGACGCCGACAAGCCCTCCCACATGCGGGCCCTGGCCGAGACCTACGGCGGCGCCTGGGAGGAGATCCGCGCCGACATCACCGACCCGGACCGCATCAACTACACCTGGTTCGAGTCGCTGCTGGTGGAGCGTCCCTGGAACCGCGGCCGCGTCGTGCTGATCGGCGACGCCGCACACGCCTGCCCGCCCACCCTCGCCCAGGGCGCGGCCCAGTGCCTGGAGGACGCCGCCGTCCTCGCCGAGCTGCTGCTCGCCGCCGACCGCCTCGACCAGCCGCTGTTCGACGCCTTCATGGACCGCCGCCACGAGCGGGCCAAAGCCGTGGTGGAGGCGTCCCTGCAGCTGGCCGACTGGCAGCTGAACCCCGTCCCGGACGCCGACGTGCCCGGCCTGATGGGCCGCATCGCCGCGATGGTGGCCCGGCGCCCATGACGACCCACCCCGCCGACAGCGCACCCGCGGTAACCGTCGACGTGCACGCGCACGTCATCCTGCCGCGGATCGAGCAGGCCGTCGCCGGCCAGCCGGGACTGCAGGCGCACCGCGAACTGGACGCCCGCCGCAACGGCCCCGACGCCCTGGCGGTCTCCGGGCGGATGGTCGGCGAACGCATCGGCCGCCTCACCCGGGTGCCCGATCGGCTGGCCGGCATGGACGCCGCCGGGGTGGACGTACAGATCGTCAGCCCCTCTCCCTCGCACTACCACTACTGGGCCGGACCCGCTCTGGCACGGGAGGTCTGCGCGCTGGCGAACGAGGGCGTCGCCGAGCACTGCGCCCAGGCCCCCGACCGGCTACATGGCCTGGGCCTGGTGCCGCTCCAGCACCCCTCGCTGGCGGTGGAATCGCTGGACCACGCCCTCGGCCTCGGCCTGAAGGGGGTGGAGATCTCCTCCCACGCCCCCGGCCGCGAGCTGTCGGACCCGGCCTACGAACCCTTCTGGACACGAGCGGCCCAGACCGGCGCGGTGATCTTCCTGCACCCGTTCGGCTGCACGCTGAACGAGCGGCTGGACCGCTGGTACCTGTCGAACATCGTCGGGCAGCCGGTCGAGAACGCCATCGCCCTGTCCCACCTGATCTTCTCCGGCGTGCTCGACCACCACCCCGGCCTGAAGATCCTGGCGGCACACGGCGGCGGCTACCTGCCCGCCCACCTGGGCCGGGCCGACCACGGCTGGCGGGTGCGCCCGGACGCGCGCGGCTGCGCCCGCGAACCGAGCAGTTACCTGAAGGACCTGTGGTTCGACTCCCTCGTGCACGACCCGGCCGCGCTGCGCGCCCTCGTCCGCGCCGCCGGCCCGGACCGGGTGCTGCTCGGCTCCGACTTCCCCTTCGACATGGGCGCCGACGACCCGGTGGCCACGCTGCGCGCCGCCGGACTCGACGAACCCGCCTTCGACGCGATCCGCGGCCGCAACGCCACCGCCCTCTTCAACTTCGACGCCACCCACCTCAAGGAGCACCGTGCCTGACCGGCTCATCACCCACCTGCGCCACGTCGACCTGGCCGTGCCCGACTACGCCAGACAGCGGGAGTTCTACTCCGGCGTCTGGGGCTTGACCGAGGTCGCCAGCGACACCGGCATCAGCTTCCTGGCCGCCGAGGGCTCACCCGAGCAGTACGTCATCCGGCTGCGCCAGGCCGACGAAAAACGCCTGGACCTCATCTCCTTCGGCGCGGCCACCCCCGCCGACACCGACGCCCTCGCCGCCCGGCTGCGCACCGCCGGCGTCCGGCTGATCAGCGAGCCCGGCAGGATCGACACCCCCGGCGGCGGGTACGGCTTCCGCTTCTTCGACCTCGACGGCCGCACCGTCGAGGTCTCCGCCGACGTCGCCGTCCGCGCCCACCGCAAGCTGGAGGCCAAGGAGGCGGTGCCGGTCCGGCTCTCGCACGTGGTGCTCAACGCCCCCGACATCGACGCCACCCGCGCCTGGTACGAAACCCACCTGGACTTCGCGCTGTCGGACACCCTCGCCCACCCGCACATGGGCAAAGTCATGCACTTCATGCGCTGCAACCCCCAGCACCACAGCCTCGCCATCGCCCGCGGCCCACACGCCTCCCTGCACCACATCAGCTTCGAACTGCGCGGCCTGGACGAGTACATGTACGGCACCGGCCGGCTGCTGCGCGCCGGGGTCAGGATGATCTGGGGGCCAGGCCGGCACCTGGCCGGCGACAACACCTTCTCCTACTTCCTGGACCCGCACGGCAACACCGTGGAGTACACCACCGAGCTGGAGGAGCTGGACGAGGACGCCTGGCACCCGCACGTCTACGACTTCTCCCAGGCCGAGGTCACCGACCAGTGGGGCACCGCCAACCCGATGAACGAACTCATCGCCAAGGAGTCGTTCAACGACGTCGACCGCGGCCTCTTCGTCGCCCCGCCGGTCTGAACCCCGCCATGCGTCTCGCAACCTTCGAGCACTTGGGCCTGCGCCGCTGTGGCGTCGTCGACGGTGACTCCGTCCTGCCCTTCCCACAGGGAACCGACCTCCTCGACGTCGTCCGCACCGGCCACATCCCCGACGGTGGAGCAGCGCTGCCCCTGGCCGAGGTACGGCTGCTCCCGCCGATCGACCCACCCTCGGTCCGCGACTTCGTCGCCTTCGAAGAACACGTCGAGGGCGTCCGCCGCAGCGTGAGCGGCACAGCAGGCGTCCCGGACGCCTGGTACGACGCGCCGGCCTTCTACTTCACCAACCCTCACGCGATGATCGGAGCCCACGACGACGTCCCCGTGCCGCCCGGCTGCCACGCCCTGGACTTCGAACTCGAAGTCGCCGCCGTCATCGGCCGCCAGGGCCGCGACCTCTCTCCCGAGCAGGCACGCGACCACATCTTCGGATACACGATCTTCAACGACTGGTCCGCGCGCGACCTGCAGTCCCGGGAGATGCAGGTCGGCCTCGGCCCGGCAAAGGGTAAGGACGCCGCCACCACCCTCGGCCCATGGCTGGTCACCGCCGACGAACTGGAGCCCTACCGCGTCGCCGACGGCTTCCTGCGGCTCGCCCTGACAGCCGAGATCAACGGGGTGGAAGTCGGCCGGGACCTGCTGTCCAACATGAGTTGGACGTTCGAGGAGCTGGTCGCCTACGCCTCCCGAGGCGCCTGGGTCCGCCCCGGTGACGTACTCGGCTCCGGCACCTGCGGCAACGGCGGCTGCCTCGCCGAACTGTGGGGGTTGCGCGGCACCCAGGACCCTCCGGCGCTGAAACCCGGCGACACCGTCACCCTCACCGTCGAGGCCATCGGCACCGTTTCCAACACCATCGTCCCCGGCAGCGCGCCCCTGCCGATCCCGCCCGCACGCAAGCGCCCCCGCGACCGTCCCTGACCAGCGCCTTCAGTTGTCCCCGAAGCCCCGCTTCCCGGCATCGCGGCGACGGGGCTTCCCTATACCAGGAGGGATAATGATGGACCGCCTCCGCGACAAGGTCATCGTGTCCACCTGAGTCGCCCACGGCCACCTCTCTTCCGCTCTGAGGAAGGGCGGCCTGGTGTTTGTGGGTGATACGTCTTTAGTCCATATTTAGATGATCTTGAATTTTGAGCCAACGCCTTTACATTGTAGATTTTTTATTATGCTTCTCAGATAGCTGACATGTTGCGCAAAGACGCCCGTCCCGCAGTTGAGCACACCGCCTACGCGACCTGCTGAAGTCCCCTTTGCCTCCCTGAATCCAGTGGCGTGCTACCCCCGGTTGACGACCCCGCTGGAGAGGGTCAAAGCGTGATACTCATCGTCTGCGACGGTGACTGCGGCCGGTGGGCGGTGATGAGGCCCAGGGCGCAGCGGACAGGTGGCCAACCGCGCCGATCTGGTGGAACCAGCGCAGGTCCTGAGCTGCCGCGCGTTCCAGATACAGGCGCAGCAGGTGGGCGCAGGTTCGTGCGTCGCTTTCGGCGCTGTGTGCCCGGCCGGGATCGATTCCCTCGGCGGCGGCGCAGTCGGCGAGCCGGTGGGAGGCCAGTGGCGGGCCGAAGCGTCGTGACAGGGCCAGGGTGCACAGGGACAGCAGGTCGTCCGGGGCGGCTCCGAGGCGGGCGAACTCGGCGCTGAGCACTTCGGTGTCGTAGCGGGCGTTGTGGGCGACGATCACGGCGCCGTCGAGCATGGACGCGATGTCACCGGCGATCTCCGCGAAACGCGGGGCGCCTGCCAAGTCCGCGGCGGTAAGGCCGTGGATGCGCGTGGGGCCAGGACCCGTTCCGGAGTCGACGATCGTTGAGTAGAGGCGGTCGTCACGACCGTCGGGGTGCAGGCGGATGATCGCGATTTCGACGATGCGGGCCTTGCGGGCGTCGGTCGAGGTGGTCTCGACGTCGACGACGGCGTAGGGAAGAGATCCCAGCCGGTGGCGACGCGATGCCGCAGCCGCAGTGACAGGAGGCTCCGCATGCGCGGTCTGTGCGGGAGCGGCCTTGGCAGCGAGGGTGGCGATCGCCTGCTCGGTGCCGGAGACGTCGAGTTTGCGGGCGGCATAGGAGCGGGTTAGCAGGCTTTCGCCGATGACGTCGTCGTACTTGTCGATTCTCTTGTCGGGGATCAGGCTCGCCAAGTCAACGGCGTCGGGGAGGCCGGAGGCGGCCAGGTCGGCCAGCAGCTCCGCGGCCGCCTGGGGTGGGGTGGCGCAGAGCAGTAGGGCGACGCCGTAAGGGGCGACGTCGATGCCTCGGGCGTGCAGGGCCAGGGCGGCCGTGGTCATGATGGCGTCTCCCCGGAAGGGGAACAGCAGGCTGTCGGCGCCGTAGCCGAGGAGCGGGCTGTGGTGCAGGCCGAAACGGCGGTAGGCGGTGCGGCCTTGGGCCAGGAGGTGCTGGCCGGTCGTGTCCAGGTAGGGCGGGACGGTGGAGTCTTCGTAGATGCTGCGCATCTGGGTGCGGATCCGGTCGTGGATGTCGGGGCCGGGGCCGGCGAAACGCGGCGGGCGGCCGCCGGAGGCGCGGGTGACGTCGATGATCTTGGCGTGGGTGTCGATGGTGAGGATGCGCCAGCGGCGGCCGGCGAAGATGAGCAGCGCTCCCTCGGGCGGGGAGTTCTCCAGGGGAAGGCTGCCGAGGGTTCGTCCCGCGGTGACGATGCGGTATTCGGTGGGGGCGGCGAAGGCGGCGTAGAAGGTGTAGTGGTTGACCAGCCGCTCCCCCACCTCTGCGTGCAGTAGCAGGCCGTCGCTTTCCTGGCGGATGAGCCGTCCGGCGCCGAGGTCGCGCAGCAAGGCGGCGAACATCGGCGCGTCGATCGTACGGAATGGTCCTTGGGCGCAGAGGGTGCGGTGGGCGTCGGCCGGGGTGATGCCGCCGTGCTGGGCGATGAGGGACAGGAACTGCTGCACCAGCGTCGACAGGTGTAAAGCCGCGCCCTGGGGAGGTTCGTACCAGCGTTGCAGAAGCAGTTCGATGGTCGCGACGGCTTGGACGAGCTGGGTGCGGAGTTCGTCGGCGGGGTGGATGGCAGGGGGTCGGTTCGGGTTCGCTGATGTAGAGCCGCAGGACGGCGGGGCCGCCGCGTCGTCCGGAGCGGCCGAGTCGCTGGCGCAGGGCGGCCACGCTCGGGGGCGCGCCGACCTGGGCGATGGAGGAGACCGAGCCGATGTCGATGCCCATCTCCAGGGTGGAGGTGCAGATGGCGGTGGTCGGCCGGCTGCGGTCCTTTAGCCGGGACTCGGTGTGCTCGCGGATGTCCTTGGACAGGTTGCCGTGGTGGGGCAGGAACTCGTTCGGCACTCCCCCGGTGTCGCAGCGGCGGCTGAGCAGGTCGCTGTAGTCCTCCACCGCGCCCCGGGAGTTGGCGAAGATGAGGTTGTGTGAGCCGTGCAGGGTGGCGAACAGGTGGTCGGCGATCGCGAGCCGGTCGCCGGAGGTGATGTCGTCGGTGCTGACGTCGGTGCCCAGGACCTCGTGCGCGGCCTGGGCGCGCGGGTCGAGTGTGGGTGCGGTTTCGACGTAGCCGCGTACCTGCAGGCGCAGCTCCTGGGCGTCGGAGGTCGAGACGATCGAGGTGACCCGCTCCCCCGCGCCCGGGCGCAGGACCCGGCCGCGCGCTTCGACACTGCGCCCGGCCAGCACGTTGGAGATCAGCCTGATGGCCTCCAGTTCGTCACCGATCTCGGTGATGTGACAGTGCGCCTCTGGGATGTGTCCGGGCTCGCCTGGAAGCGTCTCGGCGGCCTCGGACTTCACCATGCCCTTGATCTGCAGGGCCTTGTGTGCTCTCGATATGGTCATGGCGCGACAGTAGCGCTCTGACCAGCGGCTTTCACGGACAACGAGCAAGAAGCGAAGGCCTTCGCCGGGCCGCTGGGGTGTGCTGTGATGTAAGGCCCACATTGTCCTGCGCTCCCCTCCCCCGGCAGGAAAAGGACCGCGTGCCCCGTACGGTCTCGTCCCACCATCACCGTCTCGCGGGCACTGCCCTCGAGGAGATTCACCGGTTGACCGGGCTGTACAAGCTGGCCGCGCTCGGCGAGGGCGTCTGCCCGCACTGCTTTGGGGATCTTCCTGATCAACGTCGACGCCTGGCGGGAGGTGACCTAGCGCGGTCGGCGCGGGCCGCTGGCCCTGGAGGGTCCCACCTGGACCTGGTCGCCGCCGCCGAGACCATCGTGGCCGCCTACGACCGATACCTGCGCGACACCGCGATCCAGGACGCCCTGGGCATCGACCCGGACCAGGTGCGATGAACGCGGCCGTCGTCCCGCTCCGCCCCGGCGCCGACGTCGCGCGGCCGCGCAGCACGCCCTGACTGCCGTGCCCCGCCGCTTGGCTCGATGGAAACTGTCGGCCCACATCATCACGGCGTACACGCGGATGTACGACTCAACGCTGCGGTCACCCGCTTGTTCACCGACGGAGGAGCGAAGGTGGTGAAAGCGCTGCTCGCCGCCGGGGCCGGTCTTCGTCGGCTGACCGACCCCGGCGCGATCTGGCTTACCTGCGGGCCGTCTTCACGCGCTTCTGGTCGTCGCTCACCCATTCCTGGATCTGCGGCCAGGGTAGTCGGATTGAAGCTCCTTGTTCGGTTTGGCTGATCAGGCGCCACAGTTCGCTGCTGCTACGGGTGTCGATCCAGGGCCGCCCGATCCACTCCTGGTCGTTGAGGCGATTCCACAGGCCCAGGGCGCAGCGCATTACCGCGCTGTACAGCGTTGCCGGTCCGGTTCCTTGGTAGCCCCAGGAGTAGCGGGGTTCGCCGCCGGGGTTGGGCAGGGGGTCGGCGCGCAGTTGGCCGTCGGAGGTGGGGGTGAGGGCGAAGACCGCGCCGTTGCTGGTGGGGTCGGCGGCGATGACGGTGTACTCGTTCCAGTCCTCAGGCTGGCCGGTCGGCCATTCGGTGGCCAGGCGCGCTCCAGCACCGTCGTGCCGCTCCTGGGCGAACTCCACCGTCAACCGGCCTGCCTGGTCCCGCCACACTCCGGCGACCTGCTGCTGTGCCTCCCTCACGGATCCGAATTCGGTCTCGGCGGCTGGGGAGATGTCGCTGGTGAGCAGCCGGGCGAAACGCCGCGTCCCGCGCAGGCTGGTCAGCTCTTCCTCGCCGACGGGGGTGAGGGTCTGGCGCCATTGCGCCACCACGGGGCCGCTGTCGGTGACCAGTTTGCGCACGGTGGCGTCGAAGACCAGCTGGGGCCGTTGCCGATACAGCAGTGACCCCAGGGTGCGCACCGCGTCGTTGAGGGCCTCTCCGGTCTGTCCCGGGTAGGGCGCCTTGCTTTCGTGCCGGCGCAGATCCACCAGCTCTGTGGCCGCCGCGTCCTGATCCACCGCGCTCTCGGCTGCTCTGTTCCCGGCCTGTTCCAGGTCGATGGGCCAGTCGGGGCGGGCCGGGCGCGCGACCAGGTACCAGCCGTCGCCGCGCTCGGGCTGGGCGGCGTGGCCTTGGCGTACTTCGGCCAAGGTGGCCAGGGCATCGCGGGCCAGTTGCGCGAACGCCTGCGGGTAGCGCTCGGGCATGTTCCAGGCGCGGGCGGCTTGGAGGGTGTCGCGTACCGTTGGCCAGTCGGTGGTGGTGTCGGGGGTGGTGAAGGTGGCCTCATGTCCGAAGGCCTGCATCCGCTGTACGGCGGCCGGGGTGCAGCTGCCCTCCAGCCACATCGGGATGGGGCGGCCGATGACCCGGGCGATCTCGGAGGGGTCGTACAAACCCGCCTGTTGCACCGGGACGGTGTCGGGGTCGGCGAACTCCTCATCGTCATCGGCCGGGGCCTTGAGAAACGACAGCAGCGGATGGCGTGTCTTGGCCGCAGCGGTGCTCGTCTCGGGGACCAGCCGGTAGCCGTCGATGTTGTAGAGGTCGTAGCTGGAGTCGCCGAACAGTCCTGTCGGTGCGATGACGATGACCGCGTCCGCCCAGAGGGCGGGCTCCAGCACGTGCGCCGCGGCTCGGGCCGCGTCGAGGTGCTCCATCCACTCGCCGGTGTAGAAGTTCACCTGGACCACGTGGCCGTGCGGGGTGTCCCACACGATGGCGTGCACCCGGCCGGGCCGTGACCCCAGATAGGGGCGGACTGCCACCTCGCCGTTGAACATCACCGGCGCCGGTTCGCTCGCATCCGGCCAGGAGGTCAGACCAACAGCGTTATCGGGTACCGCTCGGCCGGTGCGGCGGCACCAGCGGTCGATGGTCGAGGCCCGCCACAGGGGGCGGCCGTCGGCGTCACTGTCGTCGGGTTTCGGTAGGCGGCCTTTTTCTGTCCAGAGGGCGCGCGCGCGGCCCTCGGAGATGCCCACTCGCCGGGCGAACTGGGCCAGTGTGAACTGCTGCTCGCTCTGCATCATCTTTTCGCTCCCCTACACATGCCAACAGCATACGATAGGAGAGCGGAACCGCTCGGGTGTTGGAGCGATAGCAATTTCCCTAGTGGATGCGATGTTTCATGGCATGGAGCAGGATCGATGTCGAAGGCCAACACCGGCGTGCCGCAATCGCCAAGTGCTCTTGCGACCTCGCCAGGAAATCCGGGGGTCCCAGTAGCCCTGTCGAAGAATCCAACAAATATAGCCCTGACCTGCGGCAATGCAAGGACGGCATCCGAACCTAAGATCGTTTTCGCTGCGTTCTGTTCCGGATTGTCCGGTCTAGAGCGTGGGGTGGTTCGGTGTCGGAGAAGATGTTCTCCCAAGAGCAGTTGGAGCAGTTGCGGTCGTTCCCGGAGGTCGGCCGCGATGAGTTGATCACACACTTCACGTTGACACCTGCGGATGTGGCGTTCGTGGATCCAGGTCGGGGTCGAGGCCCGGCCGATCGGCTCGGGATGGCCGTGATGGTCGCGACGCTACCGTGGCTGGGGTTCGTGCCCGATGAGGTGAGCGCGGCTCCGCCAGAGAACGAGACCCCCGCCTTCACACCCCTGCTGAGCAGCCAGGACCTGTCCAGACGGTCATCACCGCCGACGCCCTCCACACCTAGCACGACCACGCCCGGCAGATCGTCGCCGCAGGAGGCCGCCACCTGTTCATCGTCAAGGGCAACCAGCCCACCCTGCACCTCCGGCTCAAGGCTCTGCCCTGGCGCGAGGCGATCCTCAACGACCGCACCGACGAGATCGGGCACGGCCGCCGCGAGATCCGCCGCATGAAGATCTGCACCGTCAGCTTGTCCGCGAGGGCGCCCGCACGATGCTCGCCGCCGCCCTGTAGGCGGAGATGGACGCCTACATCGCCGCCTTCGCCGACGAGCGTGATGAGGCCGGACGTCGGCTGGTCGTGCGCAACGGCTGACACCAGCCCCGCGAGCTGCTCACCGCGGCCGGCGCGATCGAGGTCAAGGCGCCGCGGGCCAACGACAAGCGCATCGACAAGCGCATCGACGGGGACAGCGGCGAGCGCCGACGTTTCTCCTCGGCGATCCTGCCCGCCTAGTGCCGCAAATCGAGGCGGCACAAAAGCGCTGGCGCGCGATCAACGCCCCCCACCTCGTCGCCCTGGTCCGCGCCGGGGCCACGTTCGTCAAGGGCAAACTCGTCGAGCGCCCCGAAGAATCACCGGCCGTCGAGGACGGATCGGTAGCCGCCTGAAAAATCTCGCCCCACAGGTATTGACGATTACTCGCACCTGACCTCGGAGGAGAACCTGGGCGAGGTCGGGCCAGGCTGGGAGTACTACCTCGACCTGCTCGTCGCCTCGCGGGACGGCTCGGCACCGCCCGCGTTCGACGACTACCACCCGGTGACGAAGGCCTACTTCGACGACCTGGTCGCCGAGCCGGACCGGTGACCGGCTGCCGGTGAGTCCTGCCTGACCAGGTGGATCTGCGTGCTGGCGTAGTCGCCCGGCGGCAGCTCCAGCTCCAGCCCGTGCGCGGCGAGGATCACGCCGTGGTGGATCCGGCCCGTGTCCACGTCGTGGTAGCGGCCGTCGGGGTCCAGCCCGGCCGGGCGTAGCCTGGCCGCCCGGTGGCCGAACCGGGTGGCGACCCGGTAGGCGAAGATCACAATGTCGTCGCCGCGGACGTACTGCACGCCGCTGAGCGAGTCGCCGGGCGCGCCGAGGCGATGCAGCTCCCCGTGCTGGACCACCGGCCGGATCCGCTTGTACCTGGCCACCAGCTCGCCCGCCTCGGCCAGGTCGGCGTCGCTCCACGCGGGCAGGTCGCCGCCCAGCCCCAGCACGCCGGCCATGGCCACGTGGAAGCGGAACCGCAGCGGCACGAGCCGGCCGGTGAGCGGGTTGGGGCTGTCGGTGACCCAGGCGCCCATGACGCCGGGCGGGTAGATCTGGCCGAACCCGTGCTGGATGGCCAGGCGGTCCACGGCATCGGTGTTGTCGGAGGTCCAGACCTGGTCGGTGCGGCCCAGGATGCCCAGGTCGGTACGGCCGCCGCCGCCGGCGCACGCCTCGATCCGCACCCCGGGATGGGCCGCGCGCAGCCGGTCCATGATGGTGTAGACGTTGCGCACGTGATCGATCCACAGCCGGTCGGGATCGTCCTGGCCGGGCCAGCCCGCCTGGGTGAAGGCCCGGTTGAAGTCCCACTTCAGGAAGTCGATCTCGTGGTCGGCCAGCAGCCGGTTCAGCCAGCCGTACGCCCAGGCGGCCACGTCGGGCCTGGCGAAGTTAAGCACGAGCTGGTTGCGCAGCGTGAGGCGGTGCCGGTTGGGCATGTGCAGCACCCAGTCCGGGTGCTCGCGATAGAGGTCGCTGTCGGGGTTGACCATCTCGGGCTCGACCCACAGGCCGAAACGCATGCCCCGCTCGTGCACGCCGGCGATCAGCGTGTCCAGGCCGCCGGGGAAGCGGCGCGGGTTGACGTGCCAGTCGCCGAGCCCGGCCCGGTCGCTGCCGCGCTTGCCGAACCAGCCGTCGTCGAGCACGAACAGCTCCGCGCCGGCGGCGGCCGCGCGGTCGGCGAGCCGGAGCTGGCCGTCGAGGTCGACGTCGAAGCCGGTGGCCTCCCAGGAGTTGTAGACGACGGGCCGCAGCTCTTCGGGATGGGTCAGGACGTGCCGTCGGGCGTGGGCGTGCCAGGCCCGGCTGATGCCGCCGAAGCCGGCCGTGCCGTACACGCCGGAGAAGACGGGGGTGTGCCAGCTCTGGCCCGCCTCCAGCCGCCAGCGCAGACCCTCGTGGCCGAAGCCGCCGGTGAAGCCGACGGCGTCGAACGGGGGCCGCTGCACGGTGATGCGCCAGCTTCCGCTCCAGGCCAGAGCCGCGCTCCACACCTCGCCCCGCTCCTCGGTGGCGGTGCCGTCGTCGAGCATGACCCACGGGTTGGCGTGGTGGCCGGTGGCGCCGCGGCGGCTGGTCAGCACGGTCTCGCCGACCGGCAGCTCCTCCCGCCGCACCTGGTTCTCCGACGACCAGCCGCCGACCACGTGGCTGAGCCGGACCTCCTCGCGCATCGGCAGCGTCCAGGCCGCCGAGTCACAGCGCTCCAGCGTGATCGGCTCGGTGCCGGTGTGGCGCAGGGTCGTCCAGCGTTCGATCACGTCGCTGTCGGCGTGCACGCGGTAGTGGAGGGTGATCTCCAGAGGGTGGTGACGGTCGGCGAACCGGATGGACAGGTGGCCTTCGTCGATCGAGTGGTCCAGGTAGCGCCACTCCACCCCCTCACCGTGATCGGCGTAGATCACCCGCAGGGACGGGGCACCGAAACCCGGCCCCTCCAGCTCACCGTACCCACCAAGAGTGAAGCTGGAGGCGTCACGGCGAAGCGCCGGAGGTACGGCCGGCACCTGCTCGGCCGTCAGCGAGGGACCCCAATGGAGGTGACGCGGGCAGTCGTCGGCGTCCAGGGCGAGCGCATAGGAGGAGCCGGGGGTTCGCAACAGCCACAGTCGCCGGTCGGCCAGATAGGTCACAAGGGGCATGAATGGTCCTTCGGAGAAACGGGGTCAGCCTTTGCTGCCCGACATGGCGATGCCCTGGATGAACTGCCGCTGGAGCAGCACGAAGCACACCACCATGGGCAGGATGGCCAGCAGGGAGCCGGCCATGAGCACCGGATAGTTCGTCATGGTGACCCCGTGCAGGGTCGACAGGCCCACGGGCAGCGTCATCATGTCGGGCCTGGTGTTGACGATCAGCGGCCAGAGCAGGTCGTTCCAGGAGAACAGCGACGTCATGATCGTCAGCGCCGCCAGCGCCGGCTTGCACATCGGCAGGATGACCCGCAGGTAGACCTGGAACGGGTTGGCGCCGTCCAGCTTGGCTGCCTCGTCGACCTCGGCCGGGACGGTCAGCATGAACTGGTAGAGCAGGAACACGCCGAAGGCGCTGAAGATCCCCGGCAGGGCCAGCGCGGGCACGGTGTTGAGCAGGCCCGCCTGCCTGATCACCTCGTACTGCGGGATGACGAACAGCTGCGGCGGCACCATGAGCACGACGAGGAAAATCCACAGCAGCGGCTTCCTGAAGCGGAAGCGCAGCCGGGCGAAGACGAAGGCGGCCAGCGACGCGAACACCAGCTGGCCCGCGACGCGCAGGATGAGGGTCATGACGCTGTTGGCGGTCATCGACAGCACGGGCATCAGCTCGAAGAAGGCCGCGTAGTTGTCCCACCGCCACTGCTGCGGCAGTAGTGTCGGCGGCGCGCTGGTCGACTCGCTCAACGTCTTCACCGAGGTAAGGAACTGCCAGATGAACGGCGCCACCATCGCGGCCGCGCCCGCGAGCAGGACGAGGTGGGTGAGCAGGCGCCCGAGGCCGGGCCGGCGGCGCTCAGCCATAGTGCACCCACCGCCGCTGGAGCCGGAACTGAACCGCCGTCACCACGAGCGTGAGCGCCAGCGTCAGGATGGCGATGACCGCTCCCAGTGGCCGGTCGTTGCGCACGAACGCCTCCTCGTAGAAGAGGTACACGATCGTCTTGGAGTCGCGCAGCGCGGGATTGTTGCGCCCCATCATGATGAACAGCAGGTCGAACATCTGCAGCGACCCGATGACCGAAAGGGTCGAGACCAGGAAGACCGACGGCGACAACAGCGGCGCGGTGATGTGGCGGAAGACCCGCACCGGGCCCGCCCCGTCGATCCTGGCGGCCTCCACCACCGAGGCGGGGATGGCGTCCAGCCCGGCCGCCAGGATCACGAGGTTGGTGCCGAATGTGGTCCAGATGCCGACCAGGGCCACGGCGACCAGGGCGGTGCCGGCATCGGCGACCCAGGCCTCACTCGGGCCGCCGAAGAACCCGAGCACCTGGTTGAGGAGCCCGAAATCGCCGTTGTAGATGTAACGCCACACCATCGCGACGGCGGCGGGCATGGTCACCACCGGCAGGAAGTACAGCGTGCGGTACAGGCTGCGGCCGCGCAGGCCGCTCTGGTGCATCAGGGCGGCCGCCGCCATCGCCAGCGGCACCCCCAGCAACACGATTCCGGCGTACAGCAGCGTGTT
This sequence comes from Streptosporangium sp. G12, assembly GCF_052983175.1. Classification (NCBI taxonomy): domain Bacteria; kingdom Bacillati; phylum Actinomycetota; class Actinomycetes; order Streptosporangiales; family Streptosporangiaceae; genus Streptosporangium; species Streptosporangium sp. G12. The sequence continues at coordinate 79,359 of NZ_JBRIQO010000015.1, forward strand.
GCCCACGGCGCGCGGCAGCTGGGGATTGCCCAGCGCCTGCGCCCAGTTGCCCAGCCCCTCGATCCGGTAGCCGCGGAACGGGTTGCCTTCCGACAGCGACAGGATCAAGGTGCTGACCAGCGGCCACAGGTAGAAGACGGCCAATCCCAGCAGCGGCCCGGCCAGCAGGACGGCGGCCCAGCGGTTGTCGGGGTGGCGGGAGGACCCGGCTCGGTGCGTCATAGGGGAGCCGATCCCTACTGCTGTTCCTGCGCCAGGGCCTCGTCCATGGCCGTGGCCAGCGCCTTGGCGGCCTCCTCGACCGGCTGCTCGCCGTTCCAGGCCGGGGTGAGCAGCTCGCCCTCCCGGCTGGACCAGGCGTCGGTGTTCTTCGACACCGGGTAGACCACCGCGTTGGGCAGCTGGTCGAGGAAGGCCTTCAGGTTGAACTGGGGCGCCGCCTCCACCCACGCCTGCTGGGTGCCGGTGTAGGAGCCGAGCACGGTGCCGGTCTCGCTCTGGATGCGCGAGGCCTGCTCGCCCGACAGGAAGACCGCGAGCTTGGCCGCCTCCTGCGGGTGCTTGGAGGAGGCCAGGGCCACGTTGCCGAGGCCGTTGATGACGGTGGCCTCCTTGACGCCCGCGGGCAGCTCGGTGACGTCGACGTTCTTGGAGGTGTAGGCGTCCTGGGCGAAGCGGTGGGCGTAGAACGAACCGCTGTAGTACATGGCAATCTTGCCGCCCATGAACTGGGCCACCGCCTCGGTGTCGCTGAGCGACTTCAGGTCGGGCGAGGAGCCGCTCTTGATCAGGTCGGTCCAGAACCGCAGGCCGTCGATGCTCGCCGGCTGTCCGAAGCCGGAGGACTTGCCGTCGGGGCTGATGACGTGGCCGCCGGCCTGGTGGATGGTGTTGTAGTAGCCGGCCTGCGCCTCCACCGGGGCGGCGATGCCGTACACGCCCTTGTCCCCGTCGGTCAGGGCCTTGGCGTTCTTGACGACGTCGTCCCAGGTCCAGTCGGCGTTCGGGTAGGGCAGCTTGGCCGCGTCGAACAGGGCCTTGTTGTACCAGAGCCCGATGGTGTCGAAGTCCTTGGGCAGCGCGTAGGTCTTGCCGTCCCGCTCGAACAGCGGCAGCAGCTGCTGCGGGTAGGCCTTCAGGGCGGTGCCGCTCGCGCTGATCGCCTCGTCGAGGGGCTGTATGGCACCGCCGTCGACGTAGGGGGCGATCTTGGAGCCCAGCATCCAGGCCACGTCGGGACCGGTGCCGCCGGCGGCCGAGTTCTGCAGGGTGGTCCAGTAGTCGGTCCAGGGGATGACCTGGACGGCGACGTCGATGCCGGGATTGCCCTTCTCGAAGGCGTCCACCACCATCTCCATGGCGGGCTGCTGGTCGGTCGAGAAGATGGCGTAGGTGAGCTGGATCTTGCCGGTGCCGGGGTCGGCGGTCTCTGAAGTCGTGCCGCCGCAGGCGGACAGGGTGAGCGCAGCCGCCGCCAGAAGCGAGACCGCAGTCCACTTGGTGCTCATGGGAACCTTCCTTGATCTGACGTTCAGGCCTGGACGCTCGGTGCGATCCAGTCGATGTGGGGGGTGAGCTCGCCGACTCCGGCCTGCTCGGTCACGAGTTCGAGCACGTGCGCGCCGGTGATGTCGGCTTCGACGGGACGGGCGGGTTCGCCGGGGGCCAGCGTGACTTCGGCGACCACGCGGCCGTCGGCGAGCACCCGGCACAGGGCCGGGGCCGCCTGGGGCGTCTCGTCGTCGATGCCGACGTGGGCGGTGAAGGTGCGCGCGGTCCCGCCGACCGCGTAGGCGATCGAGGAGGGCGCGCACACGCCCAGCCCGTGTTCGTGGTGGTGGCCCGCGACCCGCATCGGCCGGCCGTCGCCGGGGTCGCCGCCGCCGTTGGACTGGTCGGTCTCGACGGGGCCGAAGCCGTTGCTGGAGCGCACCGGCCGCATCCGGCTCAGCTCGCTTCGTCCGGCTCCGACGGGGTGTGCCAGCCGTACGTGCGCGATCACCGACCGCTCGGCGGCTCGCGGCCGCCCCGCATGCACAGCCAGTACGGCCAGGCGGCCAGCGGTGAAGGACTCCGGCACCTCGACCTTCCACGACACCCTGATCCCTCCCGGCCGGGCCTCGCTGCCGGTGAGCTGCGGGCTCGGCCAGCCCGGCGGCACCTCCAGGTGCGCCTCGTGGCCGCCGGTGACCTCGGCGTGGACGTGCGTGGCCGTACCGGAACGGGCCAACAGCAGCGGCTCGTCCACCCGGACGGCGGGCCGGTGCGGCTGCCGGATGGCAGGCTCGCCGCGGGTGGCGATGCAGACGGCGCCGCCGTTGGGCCGCAGCCGCAGCGGGAGCCGTTCGGCGGCGGTGGGGTGTGACTCGGTCAGCCTGCCGTCGGCGTCGTCCTCGATGAGCGTGAGGTGGTGGTCCGGGCCGATGCCGAGGCCGGCCAGGTCCGCTTCGGTGTCGACGGGGTGCCCGGCGGCGATGGCGCCGATGAACCAGTCCTCGCCGGAGCGGCGCGCCAGCACGGCGTACTCCCCCGGCCGTCCCGCCAGCAGGCGGGTCTCGTCCCAGTGAGCCGGGATCGCCTCGATGGCCGCCTCGGCGACGGGCCGCGCCTGGTAATGGCTGATCTCGTCGGCGAAGTGCAGCAGACCCGACTCCAGGACGATGCCGAGGGCCAGCTCGTGCGCCTCGCTCGTCTGGCGGTCCCGGGCGGAGAAGGTGACCGGCGTGTAGTCGGCCGAGCCCACGACGTTGCGGGTGAAGGGCAGGATGGTGTTGTGCTCGGGGGTCAGCGGCTCGCCGTAGAAGACGTAGTACTCCGCGCCGCGGACCGCCTCGTAGCTCATCACGTGGGGGTGGGTGCGCGCCCACCCGCGCGGGATCACCGAGCCATGGAAGTTGATCATGAGGCCGGCCCGGCGGCACTCGGCGATCACCGCGTCGTACCACTGGTAACGCGCCTGGGCCTCCGACTCCATGAAGTCGACCTTGATGCCGGCCACTCCCCAGGAGGCCCACTCGGCCAGCTGGAGTCTCTGCTCGGCGGTGCCGAGACGGTCCCAGGCCACCCACACGAACACGCCGACGCCGCGGGTGCTCGCGGCCGAGACCAGGTCCGGCATCCAGGCCGGGTCCCAGCCACAGTCGACCAGCACGTACTCCCAGCCGCGCTCGGCGGCGTAGTCCAGCATGCGCAGCTGCTTGTCCAGGTGGGCTCCGCTGAAGAAGTCAGACCACCACGACCAGGCCGCCCGGCCTGGGCGGGCCCAGGCGGGGACCGCCTCGGCGGCGGCGGGGGCGAGGTCCTCAACCAGGTGCGAGGCGACGATGGTGGCCAGGTCGCCGGCGATGAGGACCCGCCAGGGCGTCGCCACCTCGCCGGTCTGGAGAGTGACGTCCTCGGCCAGGGTGAAGGCGAGCTCCCCGGCGCCGGCGTAGCGGGCCAGCGCGCCGCCGTACCGGCCGTCCAGATCGGCCTCGGTCGCCAGGACGTAGAGGTCGGATTCCAGCTGGGCCAGGAAGGGGAAGCCGTAGTCGCCCAGCTGGAGCACCTCCAGGGTGGAGGAGAAGCGGGTGGTCTCGTACCAGGGGGTGTAGGCCAGCGGCCAGGTGCGCGCCGCGACCGGAAGGCGCAGGTGAACGTCACCGCCGCGGATGCTCCTGCCGCTCAGGCCGTGCAGGACCAGGCGCAGCGCGACACCGTCGGCGGCGGCCCGCAGCACGATCGACACCCCGCCCTGGGCGGTCCGGAAGCGCACGGTGCGCTCGCGCTGCTCCACCTGGTGCTCGCCCACCCGCTTGCCCACGACGAGCTCGTAGGTCTCGTGGACGGCACGTTCGCTCGTGGCGTCGAACGCCAGGCCCGCCAGCAGGTCGGCGCCGTCGGCGGTGGCGAGCCGGATCGGCGCGGGCGAGGTCAGCGCGATCCCGTCCCGGCTGGCCGACCACGTCAACGCGGCGCCGTCGAGGTGAAGGCCGATGCGCAGGCTGCCGAAGGCCGCCTCCCAGTGGTGTTCAGACAAGGGAGTCTCCAAGGGTGCGTCGGGAACCGGCGACGGGGGTGCGTGAGGGGAACGCCATCGCCTCGATGGCCATCGCCGCCGCTCCGCGGGCCCACTCCTCGAACGGCAGATCCCGTACGTGCACCGCGACGTGGTGGGCGGCGCCGAAGGCGTGCTCGGTGAACGCCTCACGGATGGCCGTCTCGAACAGGTCGTAGGTGGCCACGCCCTCACCGGCGACGATGATCTGCTCGGGCCCCAGCAGGTTGGCCACCGACGCCAGTGCCCTGCCGATGAGGGCTCCAGCGTCGGCGAAGACGGCCACGACATCCGGATCGCCGCCACGGGCCAGCTCGACGGCCTCGCCGTACGCCAGATCGGCACGGCCGGTGGCCTGGCGGGAAGCGGCTTCCAGGGCGGTCGTCGAGGCCTCAGCCTCGACACAACCGCGGGCGCCGCAGTGGCACGCCACCGACCGGTCGCCCAGGGGCAGGTGGCCGATCTCGCCCGCCACGCTGTGCGCGCCGCGCACCAGGGCGCCGTCGACCACCAGGGCGCAGCCGATGCCGGCGCCGACGGTGACCACGGCGAAGTTGGCCACCCCGCGCCCGAGGCCAAACCACTGCTCCGCGATGGTCAGCGCCTTGACGTCGTTCTCCACCACCACGGGCAGGCCCAACTCTGCCGCCAGGGTCCGGCCCAGGTCGACGTGGTGCCAGCGCAGGAACGGCGAGTAGCGGACGTAGCCGGTCTCGTGGTCGACGTCGCCTGACAGCGTGACGCCCAGGTGGCGCGGCGCGAGCGCGAACCCCACCCGCTCCGCCGCGGTGAGCAGCTGCCCGTGCAGGGACACCACTTGCGTGATGACCTCGTGCGGCTGCTGGCGGGCCAGCGTGCGCCGCTTGGTGACGCGAGGGGTGCCGGCCAGGTCGCAGACCACGCCGATGAGCTCGTCGCCGGTGATCTTGATGCCCACGCTGCCGGTGTGCAGGGGCCGGATCCGCAGTGGGCGGCTGGGGCGCCCGAGCCGGGCCTCGTCGGGGCCCAGCGGGTCGGCGCTCTCGTCGTCCTCGAGGTATCCCGCCTCCAGCAGCGGCTTGACGGCGCGGGTAATGGCCGGTGAGGACAGGCCGGTGAGGCGGGCGATCTCGGCTCGGGCGATGGGGCCGTTCGTCAGCACCGTCGTGAGAACGGCTGCCTCAGCGGGGGTCCCTTCGATGGGGCCCTTTCTCTGGCGTGGCATGTCGCACAACGTAGAGGCATTTAATTACTTTAGACAAGTAACATTTCCGCAACGTGCGGTGGGACAGCGTGATGAGCCGGAAACTTTGTTACCTAACGCAGGTAACAACGATCAGTCCACCTGCTTGAGGAAGACGACGCCGTCGATCAGGGCGAGCCGGGCCGGGTCCAGCGGGAAGTACTTGCAGTCAACGGCCAGGCGACACCTTTGTCATCACCCGGCCGTCACGGGTGGCCCGCTCGCTGCGCCATCTCCTGGACCTGGCGGCCGACCTGCGCGAGCGCGAGGTGGACCTGTTGGTGCTCAAGCAGGGCATCAACACCTCCACCCCGTCCGGGCGGCTGCAGTTCCACATGTTCGGCGCCTTCGATGAGTTCCTGCGCGAACTCATCATCGAGGGCACCCTCGAAGGACTGGCCTCGGCGCGAGCCCGCGGCCAACTCAGCGGCAACAACCCGCTCACCAGCAGCATCAACTGGGCCGTCGCTGGAAGGATAGATGTCGGCCTGCGTGTCCCCTCAAGTTCTGGCACGGGCGGCGACCAGGGAGGCGCCGATGACGTCAGACAGCACATTCGCCCCAAGCGAGCCGACCACACCCATCCCGGCCAGCAACACCGCCGGACCTGGTTCCACCACGGCCAGCGGGGCCAGCGCGCTGGCACACAACCCCGCCAGCAGCGCCCGCGGTGTTGCCCACCCCAGCCCCCGCGCCGACAGCGCGGCCGCCTGGCGCACCCAGCCACGTGCACCATCCTGGGCGGCGACAACCTGGCCGGGCGATAAGGCAGGAGTACCTGGCTCAGGCTGCTGTCCGCCCTGTGGCTCCACCCGCTGCTCCTGACCTCGCGACAGCACGCCCGATGAACGTTCAGGTGACAACATCGGAGCGTGGAACGCCTCTTCTGCACTATCGACATCCACGGACTTATCGCCGCAACCTCACGGAGCGCTACTCGATCTCAGCAGATTGTTCTGAACCGATCGATGAACATCTATGATCACCTGGCGGGTGGTTTCCTCGTTGGCGCTATGACCTGCAGCAGGGTCAGGGCTGCCTTCCTCAGCCGAGCCGCCCCTCAGGGGAGTCCTTCAGGCAGGCCGTCACGGACGGCGCGCAGGATCGCGGTCTTCACCGCTTGCCCGGTGCGACCGGCGCGCGGGGTCGGGCTGCCGGTGAGCGTGTACCACTCCTCGGCGCCGGTGTATTGCACCCGCACCTGCGCCTGGTCGCCGGAGAGGGTGATGGCCACGGTGAGATCCCCGGTGATGACGCCGGCCTCGTCGGTCATCACCCCGCCCGGCCCGGCAACAACCTCACCCTGGTACTGCTTGTCGGCTCCCTTGCTGGTGGCCTTGCCGCTCGCGTCGCCCATCACCGCTCCGATCCGCCGGCCCGCACCCTGCTTACGTGCAGGTACCCAGCATCGCGGTCAGCGTTTTCTTCTCCGGTGCGGTGACGCTCAGCGCGTAGTACTTCTTGACCTGCACCCACGCGCGGGCGTACACGCACCAATACGAGCGCTGGGGCGGCTGCCACTGATCAGGGCTCTGATCACCCTTGGAGCGGTTGGAGGCGGCCGAGACCGCGATCAGCTGCGGGCGGGTCAGGTCGTTGGCGAGCGCGCGCCGCCGCTGAGTGCTCCAGGTATCGGCGCCTGAGCGCCAGGCGTTGGCCAGCGGCACCATGTGATCGATGTCGAGGCTGGCGGCGCGAGTGTAGGTGCGGTTGTCATACAGCGACCGCCAGCTGCCCGAGGTCGCTTTGCAGTCGTCATCGCGGGTGACGTTTCGGCCGTCGCGGGCCAGCACCACTTCCCGGGTGTCGCAGCCGGCGCCTTTGCGGGTGAGAACTGCCATAAAACTGTCAGTGGTGATTTGCCACGAGATGTCAGTGCGCAGGTCAGAGCGTCGTCACACAAAGGCGCTACGCGACGTCGCCGAGCTCGTCGAGCCAGGTCAACAGTCCGATGTCACGGTTGTCGAACCGGATCACGCGGAAACCGTGACCGGCGAAAAGTGCGCAGAATCCGTCGGGCCAGGCGATGAGCTGCTTACCCACACCCATGATCAGGAGCATCACCTGCTCGTGGGCGTCGCCGAACTCGTCGTAACAGGTAGTGATGCCATTGGACTCTACGAAAGGCAAGTCGTCTTCCTCTCCCAGCCGGTCGGGCGTCACGGGCAGGCGTTCACGTGCGGAGCGCCTGCCCGTGACGGCTGTCGATGTCATGCGTTTTGATTACAGGTAGCCGGGCTTAGGGGGCTCGACGGCGGTGAGGCCGCCGTCGACGGGGATGTGGGCGCCGCTCACGAACGAGGCGCCGGGGCCGGCGAGGAAGGCGATGACCTGGGCGACGTCTTCCGGCTGGGCGAAACGGCGCAGCGGGATGAGCGGGATGTAGCCCCGGAGATACTGCTCGGGGGCGCTGGTGAGGACAGGGCCGGGTGCGACCGCGTTGACGCGTACGCCGGACGGGCCGTACTCGGCGGCCCACGCGCGGGTCAGTGAGCTCACTGCTGCCTTGGTGGCTGCGTAGACCGCGTTGTTGACGTCCCCGATCACGGCGGCGCCGCTGCTGACGTTGATCACACTGCCGCTGCCGCGCTCGGCCATCTTCGGTGCCAGGGCGGTGGTCAGCTGGTAGACCGCGCGCACGTTGGCGTCGAGCATCGCGTCGTACTGTTCGCCGGTGATGTCGGCGCTGGGACCGAAGCTGCCCACCCCGGCGTTGTTCACCAGCACGTCCACCTCGCCAGCTTCCCGGGCCAGCCGGGCCACGTCGTCCGGGTTGGTCAGGTCGGCGGCGACGAAGCGGGCCGAGCCGCCGTCGGCCTGGATCTTCTGGACGACCTCCTCCCCGCGCTGGGCGTCGCGTCCGGTCACCACCACGCTGGCACCGCGCGCGGCCAGGGCGTAGGCCGTCGCCCGGCCGATGCCGGTGGTGGAACCGGTGATCAGGGCAGTCTTGCCGGTCAACTCGCTCATGACGGGAACCTCCTTGTAGAATTCTGTACCAATCGATCGGTACAGAATTACGATAGCACATCTGGATCGATCGGTAAGAAATCGGTAAGGTGGGTCACGTGGACGGTCAACGGAGCGCGCAGGTGGGTCGGCCCAGGGGCTTCGACGCCGACGAAGCGCTTGAGAACGCGATGCGGGTGTTCTGGGAGAACGGCTACGAGGGCGCGAGCCTCACCGACCTGACCGAGGCGATGGGGATCAACCGCACGAGCATGTACGCGGCCTTCGGCAACAAGGAGGAGTTGTTCCGGAAGGCCCTGATGCGATACAGCGACGGCCCGGCGTCGTACGGTGCCGAGGCGCTGGCCGAGCCGACCGCCCAGCAGGTGGCCACGGTGTTCCTGCGCGGCGCGGTCCGGAGCGCCACCCTGCCGGGCTACCCGACCGGGTGTCTCAGCCTCCGGGCGTCCCTGCTCGGGGGCGAGGACGGGCGGGTCATCCGCGACCTGCTGGCCGCCTGGGGAGAAGAGATCAGCACCAAGCTGACGGATCGGTTCCGGCGCGCGGTCGAGGAAGGCGACCTGCCGCCGGAGACCGACCCGTCAGTCCTGGCGAAGTACGTCATAACGATCGGGAACGGCATCGCAGTGCAGGCCGCCGGCGGCGCGGAGCGCGACGTCCTCCAGTTGGTCGCCGACGCCGCCCTACGGAGCTGGCCGCCGGTCTAGCTGTACTGACTTGAGAGGTTAGGTACGCGGCTGGTGGGTGGTTGGCCGTTGAGTGCGGTGTGGCCGCGGTGGTGATTGTAGGTGTGGAGCCAGTGCGGCAGTGCTTGCCGGCGTTCGGTTTCTGAGGTGCAGGGCTGGGCGTAGGCCCGTTCCTCCAGCAGGGTGCGGTTGAAGCGTTCGACTTTGCCGTTGGTCTGGGGCCGGTAGGGGCGGGTGCGTTTGTGGGTGATGCCCGCGGCGGCCAGAGTGTCGCGCCACAGGTGGGAGCGGTAGCAAGAGCCGTTGTCGGCGAGTACGCGCCGGATGGTGATGTTGTGGCTGGTGAAGTAGGTCTGGGCGCGGTGCCAGAACGCGGCGGCGGTTTCTTTGGTCTCATCGGCCAGGATCTCGCTGTAGGCCAGGAGTGGTCGTCGACGGTGTTGTGCAGGTATCTGTAGCCGAGGTTGGGTCGGCCGTGGGTGGTGCGGGGCCGGGCGGGGTCGCGGTGGGCGGAGCTGTGGCGTGCGCCGGCGGGGCGGCCGTGGACGCGGTGGCCGCCGCCGTCGGGGATGTTGCCGAGTTTCTTGATGTCGACGTGGATCAGGTCGCCGGGCGTGGGGTGTTCGTAGCGGCGGATGAGGCGGCCGCTGGTGCGGTCGAGGTTGTTCAGGCGGGGCAGGCGGTAGCGGGTCAGGGCCCGGTGGCCGGGTTCAGGCCGAGCAGGTAGGCGATGCGGGCCGGTCCCCAGCGGCGTAGCACTCTGACCTTGATGATGCGTCGTTCGGTGCGGGTGGGGGTGCGTCGCGGACTGTGGTGCGGGCGTGAGGAGCGGTCGCTCATGCCTGCGGCGCCGTAGCGGCGGTAGCGGCTTGCCCAGCGTTGGGCGGTGGTGACCGCGACCTGGAAGCGTTCGGCCGCTCGTCGCAGTGGCCTACCTCCAATTTCTGCGCACGTCTGCACGCACTAGCCCGGACGACGGAGCCGGACACGGCGGTGTTCGAAGCGCGGGCGCGACTTAAGGAAGCTTTCAAGATCCGAGTCGTCGGCGCATTGACCCTGTGGTGGGAACACGGTGTCAACTGCGAGCCAGCACCTGACAGCCGACCGCCGGGTCAGACCCAGGAAGGAACCGACGTGGCCTGGAGCACCCGTGAGCTCGCGGAACTCGCCGGCACCACGGTGAACACGATTCGGCACTACCACCGGCTCGGCCTGCTCGACGAGCCCGAACGCCGGGCGAACGGATACAAGCAGTACGGGGTACAGCATCTCGTCGTCCTCCTGCGCATCCGGCGTCTCGTAGAGCTGGGTGTACCCCTTTCCCGGATCGGCGCGATCACCTCGGGCGGTGCCCCCGCTCCGGAAGTGCTGCGCCAGGTCGACGCCGACCTGGCGGCCGAGGTCGAGCGTCTGCGCCGAGCCCGCTCCGACATCGCGATCATTCTGCGCGACGGGGCGCCGGCCGACGCGCCCGCCGGCTTCGAGTCGGTCGCGCCGCGGCTGACCGTGTCCGACACCTCGCTCATCCACGTCTTCAGCCAGCTCTACGACGACGACGCGATGAAGGACCTGCGGCGCATGGTGGACGCCGACACGGATCCCATCAGCCACGACATCGACACCCTGCCGCCCGACGCCGACGAGGCGACCCGCCAGAACCTCGCCGAGAAGCTCGCCGCGCGGCTGGCGCAGCATCTGGTCGACTATCCCTGGCTGCGCGATCCCGCCCGGCATCTGTCGAAGAGCGAGCACGTCACGCGCCAGACGTTCATCGACGCCGTCGTCGGGCTCTACAACGCCGCCCAGGTCGATGTGCTGGGCCGGGCCGGCATTCTCGCGCAGGAGCAACTGCGCCGCGAACGGGGGCTCAACTCTCCGGCCTGAGCACCTGCGTCGCATCCCGAATCGAAAGGAAGACACCATGGCTCAGCTCGGGACCGCCACTCTGGGCGAAGACCTCCTGTTGCTCCTGTTCCAGCCGAACGCGGGGATGCGGGGCACCGGTGTCATCGCCGGCGAGAACACGCTCTTCTACGTTCTCGGGGGTGCGGTGCTCGCCGATCTCGGCCTCGGTGGACACGTGCGAACCATCCCCGGCTGGGGCGGATCGACCCGGGTGGAGGCCGTCACGGACCGTCCCCCCGCGGACGACACCCTGCGATCGGCGTGGGACTACGTCGCCGTGAAGCCCCGAGGGGTGCAGGCGACGCTCGCCGCGATCGGGCCGACCCTGCGGAGCCCGTTGCTCGACCGGCTCATCATCCGCGGCGACATCCGCGAGTCCACCCGCAAGGCGCTCGGTCTGTTCGACATGAAGGTCCTCGAGGACGGCGGAACCGGACGGCGGGCCGGTCTGCTCTCCGACGTGCGGGCGGTGCTGGTCGACGGCGTGGAGCCGCAACCTCGGGTCGCCGCGCTCGCGGCGCTGCTGTCGGGAAGCCGTGCGCTCCCGCAGTTCGATCCCGAGATCCCCTGGGCCTCTTCCGTCATCACCCGCGCCCAGAAGCTCGAGCAGGGCAACTGGGGAGCCGAGGCTGCCGCCGAAGCGGTCGCCCGCACCGTCACCGCAACCATCGTCAGCAACGTGATCGTCGCGGCGGCTGTCCTCCCGCCGCAGAACCAGTAGCGGGGCAGGTCAGGAGGAGCTCACGGCCGCCGGAGGAGCATCGCCTGGTCGACGATCTCGTCGAGTTCGGCATGGTCGAGACCCTTGACGGCCTGCACCGAGAGGCCGAACGCGATCGTCGTGATGTATCGGCCGAGTTGCTTGGGGTCGGCGTCGCCCGGCAGGTCGCCCTCGTCGACGGCGCGCCGGAAACGTTCCTCGACCTGCGCCTGGCGGCGTTGCGCCACTGGACCAGCGCCTCGTGCACGGCCCGGCTCTCGTCGTTCGACGGCAGCGCGCCCTGAACCGTCAGACATCCCCCGAAGTCTTCCGGAAGGGTCGAGGTGTGGGCCGCACCGCGCAGAATCGCCTTGGCGGCAGCTTGCGCGGTCGGCTCGGCCAGAGCACTGTCCAGGTAGCTGCCCGGACCCTCGACGTAGCGCTGCAACGAGCTGCTCCTTGTTGCCGAAGGCCGCGTACATGCTGGTGGTGATGCCGTCTTGGTGGACGTTCTTGAGTGCTTGTCGGCGCTCGTACTCAGCCGGGCTGAGTTGGACAAGGTCCTCACCGGGCCGATGACTTCCTGCTGATCTGGGCCCAGCGTCACGTGGAGGCCGGACTTTTCCGCACCGGCCCGCTGCGCCACGAGGAGTTCTCGATCCGGGACAGAGCGATCGACCCGCTCCTGATCGAACGTCTGGCCGATCTCGCCGAACGCTGCTTCGCGCGGGCCGGCCACAGCCGGTCGTCATGTGGGGCAAGACCACCAGCAACGACCGGCTGCTCCGGCACGACCTGTCGGCCGAGTTGCGCATCCGAGGTCTCGACGTCCCGCGGTTCCGGCCCAGCTCCGCCGGGGTAGACGCCGTGCTGACCGGTGGCCTGTTGCTCGCCACGGCCCGGGTGGGGCGGGCCCGGTCCGCCGACCGCACCCGCTCCTGCCGATCAACCGATGGTGTACGCGCCCGAGGGCGTGGAGCGTTCCCCTACGAGATGCGAGGGGGAAGTGCAAGAGTTTCGCCCGCCACATCGATTGCGACTTTGCCGCGCAGTGCATACGACTGCCTGTTCTCCAGGAGTTCGTGAGCCTCGCCCATTCGGGCGAGCGGAAGAGTCGCGCCGATGACCGGCTTCACGAGACTGCGCTCGACCAGCGTGGTGAGCGCGTCCAGCTTTCCTCGGTTCTGTCGTGTGAAGACGAAGTGATAGGCGGCGTTCCTGCCCCATGCCTCGATGAGGTTCTGCGGCTGCGCGATGTCGACGATGCTGACGACGCGTCCGGAGTCGGCGAGCGTCAGCGGGCTTCGTGTGAGCGTGTCGCCACCGATCGTGTCGAAGACGACATCGACCCCCTTGCCTCGCGTCATCTCGGCCACGGCATCGACGTAGTCCGCGGAGGTGTAATCGATCGCCGCATCCGCTCCGAGAGAGCACACGAACTCATGGTCGCCGGCTTTCGCGGTGGTGATCACTCGTGCGCCGATTGCCTTCGCGATCTGGATCGCGATCGTGCCGACACCGCCCGTGCCTCCATGGATGAGGATCGTCTCCCCCACGGTGAGCTGAGCTCGCGTCACCAGGGACTCCCAGACCGTTCCGCCGACAAGAGTCAGGCTCGCCGCCTCCAGGTGACTGAGGTTCTCCGGTTTGCGGCCGACGAGGTCGACGTCGGCGACATGCTGCTCGGCGTAGGAGCCGGGGCCGCCGAAGATCCGGGGCGTGTAGTACACCGCATCGCCGGCACGGAACTCGGTCACGTGGGATCCGACTTCCTCGATCACGCCGGAGATGTCGTATCCGATGATCGCCGGAAGCGGCACATGATCCACGTAGTCTCCGCGACGGATCTGATAGTCGAGCGGGTTGACGGCGGTCGCATGGACGCGCACCCGCACCTGGCGGGGTTCGACTTGCGGTACCGAGACGTCGCGCAGCTCGAAAGCATCGGCCCCACCGAAACGGGCGAGCACAACAGCCTTCATCAGATCAGTCATATCGGTGCTCCTCATCGTGGTTCTGGTGCGTGACGCAACGGCAAGGTCGGCATCCATCCAGTGAAAACGGTGTGGTTACCACATAGTCCAGCCGTCGGCCGGTGAACGGGAGGATGTCCCGACGTTCGTGGAACTTGATCAGCGGTCCGACAGTCAGGCAATGTTCTCGTTGTAGCAGTTCGGGCTGGGATTCTGCGCCATGGCATGCCGATCGAGAGCGGCGCGGAGTCTGGGCAGGTGCATGTGGCCGTTGATGCGACGGAACTGTTTGGTCGCCTCGGCCATGCCGACCGCGCACCAGCGCAGCGCCATCGTGCCGTCCTTCCAGTTCTTGACGTTGACGGCGTGGTCGCGGCAGATCGAGATCATCGACTCGATGGGGTTGGTCGAGCGCAGGGTACGCGCCAGCATCGGCGGCACGTCCAGCCGCAAGATCGTGAGGGTCTCGTTCATGCCCTCCCGTAGTGAGGCCGCGGCTCCGGGGTGGGTCTTGTCCAACTCGGCGGTCAGGGCGGTGAGTGTGGCCTCGGCGGCCAGCGGGGTGTCGGCGTGGTAGGCGTCTCGCATGCGTTTCTCGGCGGCGGCGCGAAGTTTCAGCGGTAGCCGGTCGCGGACGTTTCGGATTTTGTGAAGCTGGCAGCGCTGGATCACCGGATGGTCGAAGACGTCCAGCACCGCGCGGCACAGCGCTTTGGAGCCGTCCAGCACTACCAGAAGCGGCGTGGTGACATCGAGGCCGCGCTCACGCAGGCCGACGATGAGCTCGCGGGCCAAGGTGGCGTTCTCGGTGGAGCCCTCCACCAACGCGAGGGGGTGTTTGGTGCCGTCGATGCCGATCCCGAGCGCCACGATGCAGGTGTGCTCGCCGAAGTGCACGCCGTCCAGCATCAGCGCGGCCAGCTGCAGCTCGGGCAGATCGGCCGACATCATGTCCGAAAGGGCGCGTTCGGTGGCGGCGACGAACCGCCGTGAGATCGACGATTTGGAGGTGCCGGTGGCGGCCTGCTCGGAGTGATGTGGTAGTCGCTCGAGACCTACCATCAGGTAGGCCGCGAGGCGGGGACCGCCACATCAAGTTCTACGAGCTACGGGACAACCTCCGTGACCCGGTTCGCCCATCGCCGGATGGCGGCCCGGGCACTTTCCTTACTCACGAGTAGCCTGCTGAAATGCAGGCGTGCGTCTGGGCAACTGTCCCGCCGCGCTGGAGGCCGCGCGCAGAGCGGTCAGAACCGACGAGACGCTGAGCAGCAATCTGACGCTCCCGCCGCCGCCTCAAGGAGCTGAATCTTACCTGAACGGCCCTCCCGCACAGGCACTGGAGATTTCTACCGACGCGAACATTTCGCCGCGGGTGCGAATCTGACAGCGACGCGACGATCTCGGGGCCACCCCGATCACCCCTGGCGCCGACGCGTACGTCGGTGAGCTCACCGATCTGATCGCCGGCTCCCTGGCTGCCCCTGCTCGACGATCGGTCCTGAACCTGCGCGAGCTCGCTCGGCCGGGCAGTTGCACAACGGGCCGCCCGGAACCGTCGTAGTAGACACGGAAAGGCAACTTCGGCCCGGAGTCGTTGCGCGAGATCGACGCCCTGCCGACGCGGCGGTCGCGCTCGGCGACGCGTCCCAGCTCGACGTGCTGAGCCGAGCCGGCGCCCTCGCTCAACAGCACTGAGCCGGTGGCCCGAGGCGGACCCCGGCGGGGAACGCGCCCGATCCTCGGGAATGCCACGAACAGGGCGTTTGACTCTGTGCTGAGCACACGGTCTCTACTCGGTGGTGACGCATCTCCCCGCTCGAGGAGCCCACCGTGAATCCCGTCGAAACGCTCGTTCAGAACTTCCGCGACCTCGTAGCCGAGGTGCCCGAACTGGTCCAGCCGTTCATCGTCATGCTGGCCGGCGCGATCCCGTTCATCGAAGGCGAGGGCGCATCGCCGATCGGAGTGGTCGGTGGGATCCATCCCGTGGTGGCCGCGGTTGCCGCAGCCGCGGGCAACTTCCTCTGCGTACTCGTCGTCGTGCTGATCAGCTCGCGGGCCCGCGCCGCGGTCGCTCACGGACACCGGCCGAGCAGCCGCGAGGAGCGCCCCGAGTCCAAGGGGCGCCGGCGCTTCCGCCGTTACCTCGTGCGCTTCGGTGTGCCCGGAGCGAGCCTGCTCGGACCGCTGGCCGTGCCGACCCAGTTCACCGCGGCCATGCTCATCGCCTCGGGGACCTCGCGCTCCTGGGTGCTGCTGTGGCAGGCGATCGCGATCGTCTTTTGGACGACGTTGACCACCACCCTGGTCTGGGGTGTCGTCTCGTTCGTGGTGGCTTGACCTCCGGCTCCACCCTCCCCTGTCGACTGCATCGCGTTTCCCGGACTCGCGTCGCATTCCCCGTCGAAAGGATCACACGATGACACAGCGGCTCGGCCCGCCGACCCTGGCCGAAGACCTTCTGTTACTCCTGTTCCAGCCGCTCTCCGGGCCGGAGGGCACCGGAGTCGTCGCCGGCGAGGAAACGCTTCCCTACGTTCTCGCCGGAGCGGTGCTTGCGGATCTCAGCATCGGCCGGCACGTGCGAACCGTACCCGGATGGAGCGGGTCGACCCGGGTGGAAGCCGTCGCCGAGCGGCCACCGACGGACGACCTCCTGCGATCCACGTGGGACTACCTCGCCTCGAGGCCGCGAGGCGTCCAGGCGACGCTCGCCGTGATCGGACCGGCCCTGCGCCGCCCCTTGCTCGAACGTCTCATCGAGCGCAACGACATCCACCGATCAACCTGTGTCGAGACCGAAGCGCCCATAAGGGAGATGTTGACAGACGGCGAATCCGGGCGCAGGAGGAGCCTGCTTCGCAGCGTACGGGGCGTGCTGGTCGGCGAGGCGGAGCCGGAGCCCCGCCTCGCCGCGCTCGTGGCACTGCTGTCCGGAAGCGGGATGCTGCCGCAGTTCCATCCTGAGATCCCGCGGACCACCGCGACCATCGCCCGAGCCAAGCAACTCGAGCACGGCATCTGGGCAGCCGATGCCGCCGCCGACGCGATCGCCCGCAGCTTCGCCGCGACCATCGTCAACAACGTGATACTCGCGGCGGCCGTGCTGCCCAAGCGATGAACGAGCTACACCCCTCGCTCCGGACCAGTGCGGCGCGACCGCTCGCGGAGCCAGACGAAGGCGAGCACGGCCAGATTCATGACGGCCAGAATGATCAGCGAAGGGCCACCGCCGGCGCCCTCGGTGCGGTCGACGACCAAGGGCCGCCATCGGCCATGAGCACGTTGACAGTCGTCGTCACCAAGTTGTTCGCCACGTGGAACGCCATCGCGGCCTCGAGGTCCCGAGTGATCAATCCCATGACGGCCGTGCATGCCGAGAGGAGCACGTAACAGGCGAAGAGCCAGGGATCGCCCGCTGCGCGCAGGACGGCGAACATGAGGCTGGAGACCACCAGTCCGGTGATGAACGCCGGGCGCACCGCGCGCAACCACGACCCCGCGGCCGGGAGCACCGAGCCCCCGGAACATGATCTCCTCGCCGGCCGACTGAAAGCGACTTCCACCAGGCCATCCCGATGTGTGTACCGAAGGGACGGGCGTTGTCGAGGGAAGCGATGTTGGCGTCGGGTTCACGAAGCGTCGGTGCTTTTCGTTGCGGATCTCTGGCGTACGTGGCGGAAGGTGGCGCGCACCTCCGCAGCCAGCAGCTCGGGTTGTTCCCAGGCGGCGAAGTGTCCGCCCTTGGGCAGCTCGTTGTAGTGCACGAGGTTCGGGTAACGCTGCTCCACCCAGCGACGTGCGGCGAGATAGATGTCGCGGGGGAAGAGGCTGACGCCGACCGGCACCTCGACCTTCGGGTCGCGGTAGGTGCGGAAGCTCTCCCAGTAGATGCGAGCCGAGGAGGCGGCGGTGCCGGTCAGCCAGTACAACGTGATGTTGTCCAGCATCTCGTCGCGACTGAGCAGGTTTTCCGGATCGCCGTCGTGGTCCGTCCACTGCTCGTATTTCTCGTAGAGCCAGGCCGCCTGCCCCACCGGCGAGTCGGTGAGCGCGTACCCGATCGTCTGAGGGCTCTGGATCTGCTCGTGCTGATAGCCCGACTCGTGGGCCTGGAAGTCACGCCATCGTTGCAGGGCACGCTCCTCCTGCTCGTTCGTGGCTTCCTCGGTGCCGTAGGTGGGGAACATGTTGGAGTGGATGGCCCGGACGGCGGGCTCGCCGATGCCGCCCAGCGCGGTGGTGACCGCGTGCCCCCAGTCGCCGCCCTGCGCGCCGAAGCTGTCGTAGCCCAGCCGCCGCATCAGCTCGACCCAGGCGCACGCGATCCGCTCGGGTCCCCACCCGGTCTCGGTCGGCTTGCCGGACAGTCCGAAGCCGGGCATCGAGGGCAGGACCACGTGGAACGCGTCCCGGGGGTCGCCGCCGTGGGCCCGCGGGTCGGCCAGCATCGGTGCCACCTTCAGGAACTCGATGACCGAGCCGGGCCAGCCGTGGGTCATCACGAGCGGCATCGCCTCCGGTTCGGGCGACCGCAGGTGCAGGAAGTGGATGTCGAGTCCGTCGATGCGCGTCGTCGACGGGTTGAGCGCGTTCAGCCGGGCCTCGCAGGCCCGCCAGTCGTAGCCGTCCCGCCAGTAGTCGCACAGTGCCCGCAGCCTGCGCAGCGGCACGCCCTGGCTCCAGTCCTCCACCGGTTCGGGATCAGGCCATCGCGTACGGAAAAGCCGCTCGCGCAAATCGTCGAGCGCGGCCTCGGCGAAGGCAAAGGGCGATGGTCGAACGGCTTTGCTCTCGGCCTCGGCCAGATACGCCGCGAGATCGTCGTACCCGTAGTGGAGCGCAAGTTGCCGGGGTGTGTGACCGGTGTGCGAGGTGAGGTCGAGGCGGGCGCCCGCCTCGACCAGGGCTTGTGCTGCCTCCCGGTGCCCGTGCCACACCGCGTCGTGCAAGGCGGTAAAGCCGTTGTAGGCACCCTGGGCATCGATCTCGAGCGTCGGCGTACCGCTGGGGCCGCGCGTCGTCAGCGCCCGGATGACGTCGGCGTGCCCGGCGAAGGCGGCCTCATGGCCCGGCGTCGCGCCCATCAGCCCGTTGAGCCGGCGCGGATCCGCACCGGCCTCGCGCAGCACGCGGACGATGCCGGTGTGCCCGTCGCGAGAGGCGATCCCGAGCGGCGTGTAGTCGTCGTCATGATCGCCGACGGCCGGCAGTCGCTCGTCGAGGGCCGCACCGGCCCCGATGAGCCGTCTCACCGCAGTGAGGTCGCCGACCTGTACCGCCGCCGTCAGCGCCAGCGACCGGATCCGGTCGGCGTCGGCCGCCATCCGCGCGTGCAGGAGACCGGCGATGACCTCGGAGCCGTCGCGCAACGCCAGGTCGAGCGCCGTCTCCTGCCAGTGGTTGCGCACAGAGGTACGGGCTCCGCGGGCCAGCAGCAGCCGGACCGCCGCCTCGTGCTTGTACTGCACCGCGTCCATCAGCGGCGTGTGACCGAGCCGGGGCGACTGCTGGTCGACGAAGGCGCCATGGTCGAGGAGCAGGCCGATGACGCCGTCGTCACCGGCCTGCGCCGCCTTGTGCAACGCCGTGGCGCCCATGCGCGGCTCGACCATCAACACATCCGCGCCGGCCTCCAGCAGCCGCTCCACCAGGCGTGATCGACCGAGCCCGGAGGCGACCATCAGTGGTGTGAGGCCACCGGCGCCGCGGCGGTGCGGGTCCGCGCCCGACTCGAGCAGTTCCACCACCGCCGCCACGTCGTTGGAACGGATCGCAGCTTCCAGTGTCATACCGGCTCCTTCCATGAACGTCTCCCCGTATGCGACACCCTGTTCCAGGAACCGGGTCAAGCGGCCGGCCCGCCGCGCCCGTCGGGCGCTCTCGCCTTGAATGTATTCCTGAAACACAGGTGGCACTGGGAGGCTTCTGCGGCACGACAGGGAAAGATCACATGATCGTGGAGTTTCTGCACCCGGACGGATCGCTTCGGCAGGTCCGACTACTCGCCGGTCGCTGTCGCGACCGGATCCCGGCTGATCCTGCCGGCTCCCCGGACTCCAAGCCCGCCGCACCGGATCTGGCCGGTTAGGTCGCTGCCGCGCTGCACAACATCGTCATCGGTGTCCGAAGCGCGGGAGGAGACGTCGGCGACCTGGTGCGACCAACCTTCTACGTCGTCGACTGGGTGCCGGAAAAGTGGGATGAGGTGCTCGCCGGCATCACCGGGGCGCAGGAGGATGACGGTCTGCCCGCTGCGACTCCCAGTGGGCGAACCGCTCGCGGTAGAGCCCGGCCATGCGCTGGGTGTGCGAGGTGGGCCAGAGAGTGTTGTTGGCAAAAAGCCGTCACCGTAGAAGGCGGCCTATTCGGCGATCTCCGGGCTGCGGATGGAGCCATGCCGGACGAACGGCGGAACACCGTCGAGGGGGCGCGGCGTCGAGGTGAACGACTGCAGCGGCGTACGGAACTTGCCGGACCAGTCGACGGTGTCCTCCCGCCACAGCCGGCGCAGGAGCGCGTAATTCTCGATCGCCGGGGGATGCCGGCCCGGATGTCCTTGCCGAACCAGGGGTGGACCGGCCCGGTGTTGCCGCGGCCCATCATGAGGTCGACGCGGCCGCCGGACAGGTGCTGCGGCATCGCGTAGTCCTCGGCGATCTTCACCGGATCGTTGGTGGTGATCAGCGTGGTGGCCGTGCTCAACAGCAGTTTCTCGGTCCGGGCGGCGATCCGGCCGAGCATCGTGGTCGGCGAGGACGGCACGAAGGGCACGTTGTGATGCTCGCCGGTGGTGAACACATCGAGGCCCACCTCCTCGGCCTTCAGCGCGATGGTCACCATGGCCTGGATGCGCTCGTGCTCGGTCGGGGTCCGGCCCGTCGTGGGGTCCGGAGTGACGTCACCCACGGTGAAAATGCCGAACTGCATCACGAGTCTCCTTCGAACCGGGTCGCCTCATTTGTCGACCGGCCGGAGCCGGTGGGCTTCGGCGCGACGACTCCGGCCAGCGGGACTGCGCCGATGCCGGCGGTGTTCCCCCGTCAGAAACCGTGTGCCGGCCACACAGTCAACGTCATCGCACAGCCGTGTCCCAAGGACCCTGGTGGAGCCCCCGCTGGAGTCGAGTAGCACCGGGTGCCGGCAGCCGACAAACGCCGGATCGGTCGCGGCATTGTCGCGATCATCCTCCTGCCGCGTACCTTTCGTGGGCAGGCCTGTCAGCAGGCGAGTGACCGAGAAGGAGATCGACGTGGCTTGGAGCACGAGCGAGCTCGCGACACTCGCGGGCACCACGGTGAACACGATCCGGCACTACCATCGTCTGGGCCTGCTCGAGGAGCCCGATCGCCGCCACAACGGCTACAAGCAGTACGAAACACTAGATCTCGTACGCTTGCTGCGCATCCGCCGGCTGGCCGAGCTGGGCGTGCCCCTGTCCCGGATCAAAGAGCTGAGCACGGGCTCCCCCGAGGCGCTGCACCAGGTCGACGTCGACCACGCGGCCGCCATCGAACGGCTGGAGAAGGCCCGGCAGGGCATCGCGGCCATTCTGAGCGAGAACGCGCCGCCCGACACGCCGCCGGGCTTCGAGCCTGTCGCCGGCCGCCTGTCCGAGGCCGACCGCTCGCTCATCCACATATACACGCAGGTCTTCGACGACCAGGCCTTGGCCGACGTGCGGCAAGCGGTGGAGAACGACAACGACGACGCCGTCAGCGCCGACTTCGACGCGCTGCCCGCCGACGCCGACGAGGCGACGCGGCAGAACCTCGCCGAGAAGTACGCACCGTCCCTGGTCCGTACCCTTCGTAACTATCCCTGGATGGACAACGACGCGATGGCCCACGTGTCGAAGGGGAAGTCCGTCACGCGGCAGACGTTCATCGACGCGTTGCGGGAACTCCACAACGAGGCCCAGCTCGACGTCATCCACCGCGCCAAAGAGCTGGCCCGCCGGCAGTTGCGGGCGGAAGGCTGACCCGCCGTCAGTCCGCCACCGCGTCCAGCCACCGGTTGTACCGCAGGCGCAGGGCACGCTCGGTGCTGCCCACCGTCGCGCTGATCACGAGCGCGATGTTGAGCCAGGCCGGCGCGTCGATCGGCGACTCGAAGACACCGAACCGCTCGGCCAGCGGCGGGAACCGGGAGATCGACTCGACGGTCTGCGGAAGGCCGAGGATCAGCGGCACGAGGATCAGGACGAGGGAGATCACGCCGATCCAGCGGCTGAGCAACGGACGCTCGCGGTCGAGCCGGGCGCGGCGCCCCTCGGCCGAGCGCGGATCCGGCACGAGCTGCTGCTCGGTCCCGTCGTCGGCGACGAAGTGGCACCGCCGGAGGCCGAAGGGCGACGTCTCCACCTCGATCGCGCCGCCCTCGATCGGGAAGACGGCAGGGAGCCTCGCCCGCTCGAAGTGCCGGCCGTCGCGATACAGGTGGGCTTCGGTGTCGAGGTTCTCGTTGCTCTTCATGTGGTTCACATCGACCGCGTATTCCGCCGGCCGGCCCGCGCCGGCGTCCGCGGGAAGATAGAACAGGGACCGGGACAGAGGCTGCCACCAACGGAATCGCTTCAGCGCGTGCCCGTCCCCGAGTTTGAGGCGCTGGATGGCTCGGCGTCGCCGCCATTCGTCGAACACCCGGTCATCAAAAACTATGTTCCAGGGACACAGTCAAGCATGACCGACCCCTGCGCGTACGCACCGACGCGCAAGGTGGCACCGGGTCAAGGGCGGTTGCGGACTTCTCGAGCGGGCGTCATCCGCTGCCGGTCAGTAATGCCAGCAGCGCCCGCTGCTGCGGCGGGCCGAGGTCGAGCTCCGTCTCGCCGTGAAAACCCCGCACCGGGCCGAGCACCAGAAAGCGCAGTCCGAGCGGAACCTGCGGCTCCGGTGTCATCGTCGGCCTCAGCGGCTCCAAGAGCCCCCGCCCCGTTCGGCCTCCGCGAGGATCCCGGCCAGCTCCGCCGGGCGGGACAGGAAGGCGGAGTGGGAGCTGTCCAGCGTTACCACCCCCGTCGCCGCGACGGAAGCGGCGTCGATGACCCGCACCAGGCGGCGCTGCAGGACCTCCGGGATCGCGTTGTCCTTGGCACAAACGATGTACGAGTGTGGGACCGCGCCGAAGCGCTCCCGGGTCACCGTCACCTTCTCGGCGGCGAACTGCGCGGGCGCGTCGTTGCTGAGCAAGGCGATGGCCGCCTCGGCCGTCGACACGTCGACGTCGCCGTAGAACAGTTCCCGGATCTCATCCCGGAGGGCAGGGTTCGCCGGGTCGAGACGCAGCGCGCCGACCACCGCGGGGTCGGCGACCAGCACCCGGTCAAAGGAGTGGTAACTCGCGGCGAGTTCGGCCACGGACGCGGTGACAGGGACGTACGCGCTGAGATAGACGAGGTGGGCGAACAACTCGGGAGCGAGCTCGGCGGCGGCGGTCGCGATCACGCCACCGAGGCTGTGCGCGACGACGACGCAGGGCTCGCCGTTCCCGGCCAGCCGGATCCGGTCGACGAGCGCCTCGGCGGCATCGCGCACGCTGACGCCGGCGACCGGCGAGAGCTCGGTGGCCAGCGCCGCCGGATCGAAGGGCCGCGCCGAGCGGGCGAACGGCGGCCGGCCGTTCAAGCCGTGCCCCGCGAGGTCCACCCCGACCGACGGTATGCCACGAGCGGCCAGGTGGGGCGTGACCGACGCCCAGCACCAACTGCCGTGCCACGCGCCGTGAACGAGAATCATCGGTCGCATGCTGCCCACCCTGAGTTCGTCATCAACACAACACCGCCTTTCCGCCGGCTCAGACCGAACATTCCGGCATCGGCTCCGGCAGCTTGAGATCGATCAGATAGTCGGCGGCGATCTTGTCGACACACGTGTTGGCCCCGCTGGAGACAACCGTGTGCCCCTCACCCTTCACGGTCAGCAAAGCGCTGCCGAGGGTCTCGGCGAGTTTGACGCCGCCTGCGTGCGGGGTCGTCGGGTCACCGGTGATCGAGATGACAAGCGTCTTCGGAAGGCCTTGAATGTTCTGGGCGTACGGAATGCCGAGAGTCGGCGGCGCCGACCAGAACTCGCATCCGTCCCGGGCGC
Source organism: Streptosporangium sp. G12 (assembly GCF_052983175.1). Taxonomy (NCBI): domain Bacteria; kingdom Bacillati; phylum Actinomycetota; class Actinomycetes; order Streptosporangiales; family Streptosporangiaceae; genus Streptosporangium; species Streptosporangium sp. G12. Next base: position 102,942 of record NZ_JBRIQO010000015.1, read on the forward strand.
CCCGCCCGACGTCGCCGCCCGGGCTCCATGCCGCCCGCCGGCACCTCGACCGGTCCGTAGTGGTCGGCGAAGCACCAGGCGCCGATCAGTGTCCGAGCCCGCTGGGGAATCGTGCGCCGCACCTGCAAGGCCCGCGGTCCGCCCAGGGGCACGTCGCGGGCCGAGAGCACCTCGACCCCGGTGGTGTTTCCGACCTGTGTCATGGACCGCATCACTTCCGAGGCCGCTTCTGGATTGCTCACTTGGATCACTCCACGATCGGGTTGTGCACGGCTGCCTGGGTCAGAAGTCGGAGCTCGGCGGCCTGGACGTTGGCGCCGAAGGCGGCGGTGCCCGGCTCGAGTCGGACACCCTCGGCGAGAGGTCCGATAGGCACGGGGTCGAAGCCCAGGTCATCGACGAGCGCCGCGACCTCGGTAACGTCTGCCTCGCTGTCACCGGCGACCGCGATCGCCTTGCGGCCCGGTGCCCCGGCGGGCCGGCCCTCGTCCTCCAGGTCGTGGTACCCCATGTGGTTGAAGGCCTTGACGACGCGTGCACCGTCGAGGAAACGCTGCACCTCCTCGCTGGAGGAGACGCCGGGCGCGAGGAACCGCTCGCGGGGCCCGTCGACCTCCCACCAGTGGTTCATGGTGTCGATGACGAGCTTGTGGCGCAGCTCGTCGGTCGGGAGCGCGCGATACTTGCTGAGCGGGAGGGCGAGAATCACGACGTCGGCGTCCCGTACGGCTTCGACGGACCAGACGGCGGTGGCGCCGGGCGTCAGGACATCGATGGTGAGGGCGATCTTCGCGGGGTCCCCCGACCCCGCGACGAGTACTCGATACCCGGCGGCGAGAGCGAGGCGGGCCAGGACCGTGCCCACCTTGCCGGCCCCGAGGACGCCGATGGTGCGTACGGCCGTGCGCACCGTCATCGGGCCACCTCCAGCGTGCTGGGCTCCTCGGCGAGCAGCTCGCGCACCATTGGGATCACCTTGGTGCCGTACAGTTCGACGGCGCGCAGACGGTCGCTGGCCGAGACGGAGCCGGCGGCGGAGTAGATCAGGTCGAAGCGCCCGACGTCGAGCGTGCGGATGGCACGGGCCATCCTGCGCGCGACGGTCTCGGGCGAACCGACGTAGAGGGAGCCGTGCTCGACGTCGGCCTCGAACTCCTCACGCCGCACAGGGGGCCAGCCGCGCAGGGCGCCGATGCGGTCGCGTACCTCCTTGTAGCCAGGCCAGAAAAGTCGCTTGGCCTCCTCGTCGGTCTGGGCAACGAAGCCGGGCGAGTGCATCCCGACCGGGTAGGCGGTGGTCTCCAGCTGTTCCGTGGCGCGCCGGTACAGGTCGACGTACGGGGCGAACCGGTCGGGCGCGCCGCCGATGATCGCGAGCATGAGCCGGAACCCGTACCGCGCGGTCCGGATGACGGACTGGGGCGACCCGCCCACACCGACCCAGGTCGTCAGCCGCCCGGACTCCGTCTTGGGGAACACGTCGGCGTCCTTGAGCGCAGCGCGCGTGGTGCCCTCCCACGTGACCGGTCCCTCGTCCAGCAGCTTGTGGAACAGGTCGATCTTCTCCTCGAAGAGGATCTCGTAGTCAGCCAGGTCATACCCGAACAGCGGGAACGACTCGGTGAACGACCCGCGGCCCAGGATCACCTCGGCGCGCCCGTTCGAGAGCGCGTCGACCGTGGCGAAACGCTGGAAGACGCGCACCGGGTCGTCGGAGGACAGGACTGTCACACCCGAGGCGAGGAGGATGCGCTCGGTCCTGGTGGCGATGCCGGCCAGCACCGTCTCGGGAGTGGAGATCGAGTACTCGGGGCGGTGGTGCTCACCGAGGGCGATGACATCCACGCCGACCTGGTCGGCGAGCACCGCCTCGTCCACGACAGCGCGGATCGCCTGACCATGGGAGACGACATTTCCCTGATCGTCGCGAGGTAGGTCGCCGAAGCTGTCGATACCGAACTGGACGGCGGTGCTGTCGGTCATGGGTTCGCTCCTTGCGGGATCCGGGTCTCACCGTGATTGGGATTGACGTGTCAATCCTGTAACGTGCAGAGTTGACGCGTCAATTCCCGGAGGTGCCATGGCGCAGAAGAAGCGCCGCGCGATGCCCACGCGCGAGGAGCTGCGCATCTGGCGCAATTACATCGAGACCGCCGAAACATTGCGCACCCTCCTGGAGGGACGGCTCCAGAGCAAGTCATCCTTGTCCTCCGCTGACTATCGAGTGCTGCTCGCACTGAGCGAGGCGGATCGGAGGACGATGCGTTCCTCCGAACTGGCCCAACTGATCGGCTGGCAACGCAGCCGCCTGTCACACCACCTGGGGCGGATGGAGAAGCGCGGGCTCGTACGCCGAGCCCCGTGCCCCGACGACGTCCACGGCATCGACGTGCGGCTGACCGACTTCGGAGCGGAGTCGTTCCGGCACGGCTCGGTGCCGCACCTGCGTGACGTGCGCGAGCTCTTCGTCGACGCGCTCTCCCCGGAACAGCTGGTGAAGGTCGACGAGTTCACTGAGGCGCTACGCCGACACCTCGACCTCGAGCCGCAGCGCGTGCATCAGGAGAAGAAAACTCCATGACCATGCAGATGGTCGGCAAGACCTGCAGATTCGACAGGGGGTGGCTGAAGGTGAGATTCACCTTCGACTCGCCGTCGCAGGGCAGCTTCGTCGTGGAGGAGGGCGGGGTCATACCGAACGGCCACACCGAGACCGTCGCGCTCGATCTGAAGGAGATGCGCGACGACGTCCACCTGAACTCGTGGACCGAGGCGAGCGGCGCGACGGTGACTCACGTGGAGAACTTCGCGAACGCGACGGTGTACTCCAAATACGTCACTTCCCAAAACGAGAGGACCACAGCAATGAACGATCAGAACCAGCAAGAAGTGACCATCCGCGACAACCCCGACAAGGGTCGCTTCGACGTCCTCGTCGAGGACACCCACGCCGGGTTCTCCATGTACAAGGACTTCGGAGAGATGCAGCGCATCTTCTACCACACGGTGGTCTTCGATGAATTCGAAGGCCGCGGTCTCGCCGGCACCCTCACTCGCACCGCACTGAGCACCAGCGCCCAAGCCGGATATCGCATCGTGGCGGTCTGTCCCTACGTCAAGAAGTGGCTCTCCACGCACCACGACTTCGACGAGGTCACCGACCCCGTGGGCCGGGAGCACCTCCGCGCTTTGCGCTGAACCGTGCACGAGCGCGCACCAGAGCCATCCGCCACGACGCCTCTCGCGCTTGCGACAGGAAGGACCCCGCGACGATGCCCGTACCCCCGGCGTCGGACGAGCAGGTTCCGCCTCATCCCGATGGCGGCCCGCGACCCCCACGAACCGGGCCGGTCGGCCAGCATGCTCGAGCTGTTCTTCGACCTCGTCTTCGTCGTCGCAGTGAGCATCGCTGCCGTACAGCTGCACCACGCCCTGACCGAGGGGCACGTGCTCGACGGCCTGGTCACCTACGGTCTGGTGTTCTTCGGGATCTGGTGGGCCTGGATGAACTTCACCTGGTTCGCCACGTCCTTCGACACCGACGACTGGCTCTACCGGGTGCCGACCATCGTCCCGATGGTCGGCGTGCTCGTGCTCGCCGCCGACGCGCTGAGCGACGAACGCTCACCACTGACCGACCGCGAGCTCGACGTACTGCGCGCCGGCCGGCACGGCGAGACCATCGGACAGATCGCCCGCCCCCTGTCCCTCGCCCCCGGTACCGTCCGCAACCACATCTCCACTGTGCTGGGCAAGCTCGCCGTCGACACCCGCCGGCAGGCCGTACTTCTCGCGGAAGAGCGCGGCTGGATCTGCTCCGCCAGCCACGCGGCGGGGTCCACACTGTTGTTCACGGCCATCGCTCTGTGCTCCTTCGATCTTGGTTTAGCAACCTGAAGGATCACGCGACGGCCGTCCTCATTTCACGGCGCCACGCCTGCCACCTGGGAAAACTCGCACACCACCTCCGTGGACGCAACCGCATCCGCTGTGCTATCGTGCCCGCGAGGACCGATAGGAACACAGTGTCGAGAACTCTCCTGTGAACTTGACTCGACGATGGGATCACGTCAAATCCCGTGGACCCGCATCGAGATCATCGCGTGGACCTCCAGGCGTCGGCCACGACATGCATCCGTGTCCGATGTGATCCAGGAAGGGACAGTCATGGCCTGGAGCACCCGAGAACTCGCCGAGCTCGCCGGCACCACGGTGAACACCATCCGGCACTACCACCGGCTCGGCCTGCTCGAGGACCCGGAGCGCCGGTACAACGGATACAAGCAGTACGGCGTACCGCATCTTGTCTGCCTGCTGCGCATCCGCCGCCTTGTGGAGCTCGGGGTGCCACTGTCCGAGATCGGCGTGGCGAAGTCGAACGGGGACGTTCCCCTGGAGGTGTTGCGCCAGGTCGACGCCCAGCTCGCAGCCGAGATGGAGCGCCTGCGCAGGGCCCGCTCCGACATCGCCGTCATTCTGCGCGATGGCGTGCCGGCTGACACCCCGGCGGGCTTCGAGTCCGCCGCTGGGCACCTGTCCGCGGCCGACACCTCCCTCATCCACATCTACACCCGGCTGTATGACGACGACACTCTGAAAGACCTGCAGCGCATGACGGAAACCGACACCGATCCCGTCAACGCGGAGGTGGACGCCCTTCCTCCGGACGCGGACGAGGCCACCCGGCAGAGCCTCGCCGAGAGACTTGCACCGCTCATCGCCCAGACCCTCATCGACTATCCGTGGCTGAACAACCCTGCCGAGCGCCTGTCCAAGAGTGAGCACGCCACTCAGCAGACGTTCGTCGACGCCGTAACCGCGCTCTACAACACCGCACAGATCGACGTGCTCACCCGGGCCAGCATCCTCGCGCACCAGCAATTGGGCCTCGCACAGGCGGCCGAGGACGACACAAATCCCGCTTGACTCCTCCCGTCGGGCCTGCGCCCGCCCGCGAGCTCGCCGACCACAGCGCTGCCACAGCGGCGGCCGCGCAGCCGCCGTTGACCACCGGAGAGCGATCGCAACACTGGCGACTGGCACGCTGGAGCGGACGGCCGGCCCTGGCGTCGCCGTTTCTCCGATCAGCGAACCGACAACTCACCGATAGTGCAGCCGCCGGATCGAGTGCGACGTCCGTGATCGGTGTTCGGGTCACTATTTGTCGCGCGGCGGGTTGGAGTCGTCTTCCGGAGCGATAGTGTCCGAGCCGCGGCCGTGCCGTGCCCCGGCGAGCACCCCTGTCACCAGAAGGGCGGCCAGGCGGGCGGCGTCGTAGTGGGGGTCGTTGCCGCCGCCGATGCAGAGGTTGCCGATGCCGCGCATGAGCATGTACCCGGACACTCGCCCGGTGGCCTCCGGTTCGAGTGCGGCGTCAAGCAGGGCGTCGCAGACCGGGACGAGCCGGTCGACGAAGTACTGATGCAGGGTATTCACGCCCTCCTTGTCGGACCCGAGAGCGCCGGCGAGCCCGTGCTTGGTCACGAGGAAGTCGACGAAGCCGGCCGCCCATCGCTGGAGGGCGACCCCGGGGTCGCCGGACTCGCGCAGGAGTGAAGGGCCTGCTTCCGCCAGCGCTTCCACTTGGTGCTGATACACCGCCGCCACCAATGCGGGACGCGTGGGGAAGTGCCGGTAGATCGTCCCCATGCCCACCCCCGCACGTTCGGCGATCAGCCGCACAGGCGCGTCCACGCCGTCCGTCACGAAAACAGCGGCGGCGACCTCCAACAGGGTCTGTTCGTTGCGCCTGGCATCGACGCGCTTCGCGCGGGGTGTCGAGCCGGCGGGACCGGGAGTCGTCATGGGAACCTCCGTCGAGACTTGCGAAATGGAACGCCGCTCCGTATCGTTTCGGAACGGCGCTCCGCTTAAATTGTCCTCGGCGGGGGCCCCGAACGCAAAGGACGAGTGATCTCCCATGAGTGGTACTCCCGCAACGGCCGACACCCCGATCGTCCATATGCTCGACGCCGTCGTCGGCCCCGGTGACCCAGTCGTCTCGGTCGCCCCGGTGCGTCTCGACGCGCCAGGGCGAGCGCTCCCCCTCGACGTGCGCGTCTCTGCCCCCGTGACCGGGCAGCACCTGCCGGTGCTGCTGTTCTCGCACGGCAACGGGTGGTCGCTCGACGGATACGCACCCCTGACGGCCTTCTGGGCATCTCGTGGGTTCGTCGTCGTCCAGCCGACGCACCTGGACTCCCGTCGCGACGGCATCGGGTTCGACGACCCCGGGTTCGGCCACGTCTGGACCGAGCGGCATGCCGACCTCGTGCGAGCCATGGACCAGCTCGAGGCGATCGAACGTGCGGTGCCAGGCCTTGCCGGGCGGGTCGATCGGGACCGGGTCGTCGCGGCCGGACACTCCTGGGGCGCCCAGACCGTGCAGATGCTGCTCGGCGCCCGCGTCCTCGACAGCACGGGCAAGGCCGGCCAGGACTACGCGGACCGGCGCGTGCAGGCCGGCGTGCTGCTGGCCGCGACCGGGATCGGGGGCGAAGAGCTGCACCCGTTCGCCCAGGAGCACTTCCCGTTCATGAACCCATCGTTCACCGAGCTGACCACGCCCACGCTCGTGGTGGCCGGCGACCACGACCAGTCGAAGATGTCCAGCCGCGGCCCGGACTGGTTCACAGACGCCTACGCCCACAGCCCGGGCGCCACCGACCTGCTGACCCTGTTCGGCGCCGAGCACTCCCTGGGCGGCATCCCGAGCTGGGAAGCCGCCGAGACCACCGACGAGAACCCGGAGCGCGTCGCGGTCCTGCAGCGACTGACCACCGCCTACCTGCGCAGCGCGCTGGACCCGGCCGGTACCGGATGGGCGAAGGCCACCGCAGCGCTGGCTGAGACCGGTGCGGCACTCGGCCGCATCGACAGCAAGTAGCCCCGGGCACGTAGTCCCCAGCGCGATTAGTCCGACCGGGTCGTCAGCGACTGACCTGAGCCGCATCATCCCTCGCGCGCTGCGGCGCCGTTCCCCGAGGCGGATGCGCGCGGATGGCGGTAATGCGCATATGTTCGAGGATGATCAGAGTCCGCCCCGCAGCGGTGAGCCCTACCCGACGGCTGGAGCGCACGAACAACGGCGTGCCGAGAATCTCCTCGAGCTTACGGATCTGATGGCTCAGGGACGGCTGGGAGATGTAGAGCCGCATGGCCGCGCGGCCGAAGCGCAGCTCCTCGGCCACGGCCAGGAAGTAGCGCAGGAGGCGCGGGCCGATATCGATGGACAGATCCTATCGTCGGGCGTCGGGACAAGTCTTGGACGCCCGCCATAGCGTCGGGTCACGCCACGGGAGGGACTCCGCCCCACTCCGCCGACGCCGGTCCGGCATGCCCGGAACCGGTCCCGGTCGGCGTGACCGGACGGCCTCCCGCACAGCCTGGCAGCTCTGAGCCTGCCCTTTCCTCTTGGCGATCGACCCCATCACACAGAAGGAATCATCGTGACGGTACCCCAAAGGTCGGACTCGACGCACTGCTCACCCCCGAGGAGAGCGTCCTGGTGCTCATCGACCACCAGCCCTTCCAGGTCGCCAACCTCCACAGCCACGAACCGACGCTCGTCATCAACAACACCGTCGGCCTGGCCAAGTTCGCCAAGGTGTTCGGCGTGCCGACCATCCTGACCACCGTCATCGAGGAGCGGGGTGGCCACCTGATCCAGGCGATCCAGGACGTCTTCCCTGACCAGAAGCCGATCAACCGCACCTCCATCAACACCTGGGTGGACCGTCGGGTGGTCGAGGCCGTGGAGGAGACCGGGCGCAAGAAGCTGATCATCGCGGGGTTGTGGACGGAGATCTGCGTCGCCATGCCCGCCATTAACGCGCTCGCCGACGGGTATGACGTCTTCGTCGTCACGGACGCCAGCGGCGGGGGCAGCGCCGAGGCGCACGACATGGCGGTGCGCCGTATGGAGCGCGCGGGCGTCGTCCCGGTCACCTGGCTGGTCGTGTCCAGCGAGTGGCAGTGCGACTGGGCACGCGAGGAGACGGCCAACCAGCTCGGGCCGATCCTCTTCGAGCACGGCGGCGCCACCGGCGTCGCGCTCGCGTGGGAACTGTAGCTGCTGGCCACGCCAACCACCGACGGTGCCGGCACGTAGTCCGGTCTGTCGCTGAGCTGGAGGCGGTTCCGGCGCTCGTGGCGCGCCAGGCCGCCTCCAGTCTCAGACTTGACCCGGTCCCAAGGACACGGTTTCAACTGGGAAAGTGCCGAGATGCCTCGGCATCGCAGCCAGTACTCACAACGACGAAAGGTGGGCGTGTCACCATCCTCGCGGATATTGGCAGTGCCGCCCCCGGGATGTGTGGATCGAGCGCGCGACGCTGAGCGGGACTGGCCTCGGAGCGTGTCCTCCGCCTCAGATGCAACTGGCTCCTCGACGGCATCGGCGTCTGACGACTCACGCCATACCGACCTCGCGTCCACCCGTTAAGAACGTCTACCCATTAAGAACAGAGAGAACATGATGGAACACCCCATCACGTCTGTCGAGTACCACCGTGGGCTCGTGAGCGACAAACGCCGTATCGGGCGAGGCATCCTCGCCATCGCCCTCCTCCTCGGGGGCATGCAGATCTTCGTCTTTGCGCTCGCCATCATCGCCACCCTCATCGATTCGGCGATCGGCACCGAGGCCAGGGAGGGGTACACCCCGCTCGTCAACGCCGCGGGGGCGTTGTCCGTAGCCCTCCTGATCCCGTGGAGCATGCTGATCCAGCGCTGGCTCTACGGCGTGCGCGGCGGGTCGCTGTCCTCGGTGCTGTCGCACTTCCGCTTCGACGTCTTCGGCCGCGCCCTCGTGGTCCTCCTTCCGGTGATTGTCGTGTTCCAGATCGTGTATTACTGGACGCCGTTGCCGCAGACGACCTGGGCATGGCACGACACCCTGCTTCTCGCCGCCACCGCACTCGTCCTGACGCCGTTCCAGGCCGCGGGCGAGGAGTACGGCTTCCGCGGTCTCATCTTCCGCGTCGTGGGCAGCTGGACGCGCAATGCCCGCCTCGGGCTCGTGCTCGCCATCATCATCTCGAGCGTGCTCTTCGCATTGGTCCACTTCTCCACGAGCGGGTTGCTGAACCTCTGGTACATCGTCTTCGCGGTCGGCACCGCGTGGATCACCTGGCGTACCGGCGGGCTCGAGATCGCCGTCGTGCTCCATGCGGTGTACAACGCTACGCAGTTCGTCATCGACGCCGCGCTCCAGGTGGACCCGACCGTGGCTACCGACCGCTCCGCCGGCGCGATCGACCTGAGCGTCCTCATCCCTGTTCCGCTCGTCATTGGCACCGTCATCGTCGTGGCGATCCGTGCTCGACGCCCAGGGACGGTTCTGACGCCGAGGGCGGCAGGGGCTCCTGCGCAGACCTCGACTGTCTAGAGATTCCCGGATGCTCCGGGGGTCGCGGTAGTGAGCGGCTCAGTATTTCCTGCGGCCACACCGTTGACCGTTTGTGTTTGCCTCTACGGCAGATTTTCTACTCAAGAGCGGATCAATCGACCCCTCCTCAAGAAAGGTTGTTCATCGTGCGCACACCAGAGCCCTGTGGGCCCCAGAGCGCGGATCCCCGACCCGACCCCGCGGCACCCATCAGCCAGGCTGCAGCGGGGCAGGCACCAGTCGTCACGGGCTGCGACAGCGGATCGCGCTGGTCGGGAGCCGAACAGTGACGGGGCCCGCAGAGCAGGGCTACACCGCTCCTCTTCACGCCGGCGACGCAGCCGTCGCACTGCCTGGGACACTGCCCGAACGTCCGTTCGGCGTCCACTTCCGGATGGCGCGCTGGAAGTCCCTGGTCGTCCTGATCGCGATACCGGCGATGCTGCTCCTGGTCCAGATCATCGTGTTCCAACCGGTCGTCCTGATCGAAGGCCCGGCAGACCCGAACAAGCCTGCACTCACACCGCTCACGATCGTCGCCACGGGCCTCAGCACCGCCATCACCGCGTTGCTCGCGACGATACTGGTCTCGAAGATGGCGAAGGTGCCGTGGCGGGCGGTGTTCCGTCACACCCGCACCTTCGACCGGCGCCGCGCCGGGGTCTATCTCCTCGGATCTGCGGGCCTGGTCGGTCTTACAACCATCGTGACGGCACTCATCGAGCCGGGGTCTACCGGGATGGGGGAATTCAAGATCGGGGCATCCACCGTCGCCATCCTCATCGCCACTCTTCTCGCCATCCCTCTGCAGTCGGCAGGTGAGGAGATAGCCTTCCGAGGAGCGGCCATCCCCGCCGCCGGCGCCTGGTTCCGTAGCGTCCGTCTCGCCATGGCGTTCGGCATTATGGTCTCCGGAGCGCTCTTCGCAGTGGTCCACGTGTCCCTGGACCCGTGGCTCGTCAGCTATCTGTTCGTCTTCTCTGCGTGCACAGCGCTCATGGGCCTGATCAGCGGCGGGCTGGAAGCCGCGATGGCATTCCACGTCTCCAATAACGTTCTCGCAGGCATCGTGAATGGCCTCTTCGCAGGCGGCGGCCCGTCGGTGATCGACCGTGCCGTCGGCTCCGGGCCCGGCGCCTCCATCATCATCCTCATGGTGATGAACGTCCTGGTCGTCGTCATGGTCTGGCTCGTGGAGCGCGCCAAGCGCTCGAACTCGACGGCGCCGACGGCGCCTGGGAACCGCTGAGAGCACTCGAGCTCCGGTCGCGCGTCCCGTACCGGGGCCGCGCGGGCGGCACCCGCGTTCACGAGGCCCCAGAAGTCATACGGAGAAGTACTTGGCCTCCGGGTGGTTGATCGCGCAAGTAAACGGCTATTTTTCTGCCGACAAGGTGCCCCTCTTGTGGTCCGGCGGAGAGAGGCATTGGGCATCGGCTCGCTACAGCAAAGTGGTGGAGGGTGCGGAATCTGCGTGATCGCCATCCGTGCGTTGGGTTCGAGTCTCGCCTTCGTTCTGGTGGCTACAGGCCGACGCCTCGCATGGCGTTGTCGCGCCAGCGGTCGACGGCGCGGATGTAGCGCAGCACGACCGGGGAGGCCGGAGCCCAGCGGCCATGCTTGGCGATGACGGAGACGGGGACGCCCGCGGCGTAGGCGACGGTGGCGCCGCCGGCGCGCAGGCTGTGCGCGGTGAAGGTGTCCGCGCCGGGGACGGCGGCGCGGACGGCGAGGTCGCGGACGATGACGTTAACGGCGTCGGCGCCGAGGCGGGGACCGAGGTTGCCGTGGCGGTCGATGCGGCGCAGCAGCCGCCCGGAGGTTTCCCCGGTCTCGCCGAGCACGGCGGTCCAGTCCCTCCAGACAGCCACCGGATCGGTCAAGGGATGTGCAAATCTGCAGCGAGATGTCAGTGCTACTCACCTGCGCATTCTGCATGAGGTGTCAGTAGATCTGCATATGCTGTCAGTGAGAATAACTCACTTCTGTGATCTTAATATCCGCCTTTCGAGCGAGGCGGCCGGGGTTTAGACGTGGCGCTGCTGCAAGCCGCACACGGATGCTCTCCTCGAACGACCGGACGGTATGAAAGTCAACCAAGCCGACTCCACCGAACTCGGGGTATACCAGTCGGCCAGCATGGAGATGGCGGCTTGGACGTCGGCGACCTCGGCGGCTCGGACGCTCGTCCGGTGGGAACCGACAGAGCCCAGACGATGTAACCGCCCTCCATCTTCGCCGAGCCCGACGCCGCGGCGGCCTGGGCCCGGCACACCTGGGTGCTGCAGGCGCTGGAGAGCAGCCATCCGGCCGCGGCCGAGCATCTGGACGCCGCACGCGAGGACTTGCTGGCCTTCGCCGCCTTCCCCCGGGAGATCTGGCCGCAGATCTGGTCGAACAATCCGCAGGAACGGCTGAACAAAGAGATCCGCCGCCGCACCGACGTCGTCGGGATCTTCCCCGATCGCGGCTCGATCGTCCGGCTTGTCGGTGCGGTGTTGGCCGAGCAGACCGACGAGTGGATCGAGGCCCGCCGCTACATGGGCCTGGATGTGCTGGCCAAGGCCCGACTACGGGTGATCTGCGGCGACACACCGCAGCAGAACCTCATCCCGCAGACACTTACCGCTTAACCTGCAGAAATAGGATCAAGCGGAGATCAACTCATACACCACTCCGCTGGACGTGACCTGTCGGAGGACGCTGCCACACGAAACGTGAGCGGTAACGTTTGCATTTTACGATAGTGCAGGCACTGCTCTGCGGGCTAGGTGAGCTGAAGCCTTTCGCCGCGCACCGCGGGCGTGAGTCCCCGAGGCCCGCTGGCGTCGTCTTTTCACCGCCTGGGTCGATGTTGGGCGGCCTACTGTGAGCGGACCAAACTGGAGGTCGGGATGAGCAGCGAGAGCGCCAAGTTGGGCGCGTCGACGGCGAGAGCGAGCGATGGGCGTTCCCCGACGATCTACGACGTTGCCAAGGTTGCTGGCGTTTCGCATCAGACCGTGAGCCGTCTGATGAAAGGTGAGGGGGTTCGTCCGAAGAACCGTGAGCGCGTTCTGCAGGCGCTCGAGGAACTTGGGTATCGCCCTAACTTGGCTGCTCGCTGGCTGGCCACCAACAAGTCGCACCGGATCGCGATCCTCACCCAGGAAATCGGCCAGGTCGGCCCCGGTCGAATCCTCCAGGGGGCTGGTGCCGAGGCCCGTCAGGCGGGCTACCTGTTGGACATCATCACTCTGGATGTCAGCGATCGGTCCGCCATCGACGAGGCGATCCGTCAGGTCAATGGGGAAGACATCGCGGGAATACTTGCGTTGGCCTCCACCGACGAGATGATCGCCGCGTTCGCCCACGCCGACTTCCGCGTCCCGGCCTTCATCGGTGCCGAAGAGGACGACGCCATGGGGGAGCACCCGGCTCAACGCAACGCGCGAGGACTGGATCAGGTCGTCGACCATCTTGTCAGAATCGGCCATCGCTGTTTCTTCCACATCGCCGGCCCCCGTACCTGGGTGGCCGCCCGCAACCGTGAGCTGGCGTACGAGCGTTCGCTGCGTCGGTACGGAATCACGTCGCTCGGTACCGCCTACGGTGACTGGTCGGCGGCCAGCGGCTATGAGGCGGCACTGAAGATTCCATCGAGGCTCGGCGTCACCGCTGTGGTTGCCGCCAACGACCAAATGGCCCTGGGGGCGATCCTCGCCCTGTCCTCTATGGGCTTACACGTCCCCGGGGATGTCTCTATCACCGGCTTTGACGACATCCCTGAGGCCGCGTATCTCTCTCCGCCGCTGACGACGGTCCGCCTGGACTTTGAGGAGCAAGGCCGTGATGCGTTCCTCCGCCTCATCGCCCAGATCGAGGGGCGTTCGTTACCGCCCGGAATCATGACCGCTGAGCTGGTCGAACGCGCCTCCAGTGGCCCGGTTCGGAGAGGCTAGACCCTCAATTCGTTACCGATAACGAATCTGTCGCGCAATATTGTTACCGGTAACGAATTAGAGGTAGCGTGCCCGTCAGCCGCCAGTGAGAGGTGCCGCCGGGCATCTTCTTCAACAAACAACGGAGTCCTTGCGTGAGTCTTGTGTCGCCCTATCGGCCGACCGGTGTTCTCTTCGGCGCCGCGTACTACGCCGAGTACCACCTCAGCGACCGGGTCAAGCAGGACCTGGACCTGATGAAGCAGGCCGGGTTCACAGTGATCCGGGTGGGCGAGTCGGTCTGGTCGAGCTGGGAGCCGGAAGAAGGGCGCTTCGAGCTGGAGTGGCTGCTACCGGTGCTGGACAGTGCCTATGAACGCGGCATCAAGGTCATCCTGGGCACGCCCACCTACGCCGTGCCGCCGTGGCTTCAGCAGGCCTACCCCGAGATCGCCGCCGAGCGAGCGACAGGGAATTCGATTCCTTGGGGGGCCCGTCAAGAGGTCGACTACTCGCATCCGGCGTTCCTGTTCCACGCGGAGCGAGTGATCCGCAAGGTGGTGGGCCGCTACGCCGACCACCCGAGCGTCATCGGCTACCAGGTCGACAATGAGCCGGGCCTGGAGCTGTTTCACAACCGCGGGGCGTTCATCCGCTTCGTGCGCCGGCTGAAGGTGCAGTACGGCGATGTGGACACGCTCAACCGGGAGTGGGGCCTGACGTACTGGTCCCACCGGATCGCCGACTGGTCCGAGCTGTGGCGCCCCGACGGCAACAGCCTGCCGCAGTACGACCTGGCCTGGCGGCGGTACCAGTCGGAACTGACCACCGAGTTCATCTCGTGGCAGTCCGACATTGTGCGTGAGTACGCGCACGAGGACCAGTTCGTGACCACCTGCATCAACTACCCGCGCAAGGCGCACGACGACCTGAAGCTCTCCGCAGCGCTCAGTGTGACCGCCGGCAACCCCTACTACTCCATGCAGGACCACCTGGATGTGACCAAGGAACTGGCCCCGCAGACGGAATGGACCACCACGGGCGTCGCCGGCTTGTTCCGGCAGGCCGACCGCCTGTTCTCCTCGCGGCAGGAACGCTTCCTGGTCACCGAGACGAACGCGCAGAGCATCGACGGCAGCGCCAACAACCTGCCCCCGTGGCCTGGTCAGCTGCAGCAGGCGGCCTTCGCCCTCATCAGCCGCGGCGCCGCCATGATCGAATACTGGCATTGGCACACCATTCCCTACGGGACGGAGACCTACTGGGGTGGTGTGCTCCCGCACTCCTTGCAGCCGGGTCGTGTGTACCAGGAAGTGTCCGCCATCGGTGCCGCGCTCGAGAAGATCGGCGACGCTCTGGACGGTTTCGAGCCCGACGGTGACGTGGCATTGCTGTGGTCGAACGACACGCGGTGGGCATTCCAGTTCTTCCCGCCGCTGAGCGTGGCCGGCCGCCCCGACCCGGCATCCTACGAGCGCATCTTCGACGCCTTCCACCGCGGCGTCATCGATGCGGGCGCGCAGGCGCGCATCCTGCACGCCCAGCAGGCCGTCGAACTCGGTGCAGCCGAGCTGGCGAAGCGTTACCCGGTGCTGATCGCACCCGCCTTCTATGTGGCGGCCGACCGCGAGCTTGAACTGCTGCGCGACTATGCGGCAGCCGGCGGGCACCTCATCATCGGCATCCGCACCGGCTACGGCGACCACGAGGCCCGCGCGCGCGTCGATGTTGCCCCCGCGGTCCTGCGAGAGCCCGCCGGAGTGCACTACGAGGAATTCTCCAACATCGATGAGCCGATCCCGGTCACCGGCCGCGGTGATTTTTCTTCCCCCGCGACCGCGGCGGCCACCTGCTGGATCGACGGCCTCATCCCGGAGGAGGCCGAACCGATCGCCGAATACATCCACCCGCGCTTCGGCGCCTTCCCTGCCGCAGTGACACGAGCCCACGGGTCTGGTCGCATCACCACGGTCGGAACCGTCCCGGACCCGACCCTGTCTGCGGCAGTGATCGCCTGGGCGCTACCGGCGGCGGTCGCCGACGAGCTCGCCCCGTCGCGCGCACTGCCCGTCACGATCTCGTCGGGGACCCTTCCGGACGGCAGACGTGCCTGGTTCCTTTTCAACTGGAGCTGGGACGAGACCTCCGTCACGATCCTCCGGCCCACCACCGACCCGGTGGCCGGCACCGCCCACGAGGCCGGGGCCGCCCTCTCCATCCCCGCATGGTCCACGCGGATCCTGCTCGACGGCTGAGTCCGCCCAGGTCAACGAAGCTCCGACACCATCACCCACGAGAAGAAGAACACAAATACTGAAAGCGACAAAGCGAGCAACGGCATTCGCAGCGAGCGTGGCGGTTACCGCGCTGGCCCTCGCCGGCTGCTCTTCCTCGGACAACGGCGGCAGTCCTGCTCCCAGCAGCCGCAAGGCCAGCCAGGCCGAGATCGACAAGGCGATGAACACACCGACGACGCTCACCTTCTGGACCTGGGTGTCGAACGTCGACGACGAGGTCAAGCCGTTCGAGCAGAAGTACCCGAAGATCAAGATCAACATCGAGAACGTCGGCCAGGGCCTGGACTAGTACCAGAAGCTGCGCACCGCGCTGAAGTCCGGAAACGGCGCTCCCGACGTGGCGCAGGTCGAGTACCAGTACATCCCGTCCTTCACGATCACCAAGTCACTGCTGAACCTGACGCCCTACGGCGCCGGCGACCTGAAGAGCAACTACCCCGAGTGGATCTGGAACCAGATCTCCCTGGACGGCAGTGTCTACGCGGTGCCGCAGGACGCCGGGCCGATGGGCAACCTCTACCGCTCGGACATCATGAAGAAGGTCGGCATCACTTCCTCGCCGAAGACGTGGGATGAATACGCGGCCGACGCGAAGATCGTCAAGGAAAAGACCGGCTCCTACATCAGCGACATCGCCTCCAACGAGCCCTCTGGCATGGTTGGACTGCT
The DNA here is from genome assembly GCF_052983175.1 of Streptosporangium sp. G12. Lineage (NCBI taxonomy): Bacteria > Bacillati > Actinomycetota > Actinomycetes > Streptosporangiales > Streptosporangiaceae > Streptosporangium > Streptosporangium sp. G12. The sequence goes on from NZ_JBRIQO010000015.1 coordinate 119,216, forward strand.
GTGGCAGGCCGGGGCCCAGCCGTTCGGCTTCGACGGCAAGAAGACCGTGACCATCGACGTCAACAGCGTCGAGGCCAAGAAGGTCTACAGCTACTGGCAGAACCTCATCCAGCAGGATCTGGTCTCCACCGACCCGGACTTCAACGACCAGTGGTACCAGGGGTTCTCCAACGACAAGTATGCCGGATGGCTGACCGCGGCCTGGGGCCCGCTGTTCCTCCAGGGCACCGTCAAGGAGACCGCCGGCAAGTGGTCCGCCGCCCCGCTGCTCCAGTGGAACTCCGGCGACAACGCCTCCGGCAACTGGGGCGGTTCCACCAACGCGGTCCTGTCGACCACGAAGAACTCCATCGCCGCCTACGAGCTGGCGAAGTTCATCAATACCGACCCGACCTCGACCAAGATGCTGAACGAGCGGCAGAACCTGTTCCCGACGATGAACTCCATGCTCAGCGACGCGTCGTTCACCGACGCGACCTCTGACTTCTTCGGCGGGCAGAAGGTCAACGAACTGTTCGCGCAGATATCCCCGACGGTCAACACGAAGGTCCAGTGGCTGCCGTTCATGGATTACGCCTACAGCGAGTTCAACACCACGGTCGGCAACGCCATGACGAACAAGGGCGACCTGTCGGCAGCGGCTGATCAGTGGCAGGACAAGCTCGTCGGCTACGCCAAGCAGCAGGGCTTCACCGTCCAGCAGTGAGCGCCCTGGAAGGGGGGCGACGCACCTCCCGGCGTCGCCCCACCAGATCGGAGCGAGCACCCGACTCGCCACTCGAGAGCCTCGGGAACAGGAGCCCATATGACCGTCAGCGCCGGCACGGCACCGCGACGGAACGCCCACGCGACGACGACCCGCAGGCAGCACCGCGCCGCCTACATCCTCGTCCTGCCGTTCCTCATCATCTTCACGGCGATGCTCATCGTGCCGTTGGCCTACTCGGCGTACCTGAGCTTCTTCCGCACTCAGCTGGTCGGCGGTGAGGAGTTCGCCTGGCTCGCCAACTATCTACGTGCCTTCACCGACCCGTCGTTCCTCGGTGGACTCGGACGGATGGCCATCTTCCTGGTCATCCAAGTGCCGATCATGCTCGGTCTGGCCCTGTTCTTCGCCCTCGCCCTCGACAGCAGCCGCATCCGAGCACCCAAAGCCCTGCGACTCCTGTTCTTCGTCCCCTACGCCGTTCCCGGCGTTGTAGCGACCCTCGTCAGGGCCGTCCCATCAAGCCTGGCAAGCTCCACGCGGACAAGGCCTATGACCGCGATGACCTGCGCCGATGGCTGCGCGGCAAGCGCATCGCCGTCCGTATCGCACGCAAGGGCATCGAGTCCAGCCAGCGATTAGGCCGGCATCGCTGGGTGATCGAACGGACCATGTCCTGGCTGACCGGCTATCGACGACTCACCATCCGCTACGAACGCTACTCCGGCAACTATCCGGCCCTTCTCGGCCTCGCTGCTGCTCTGTGCTGCTACAAGCGGCTCGTCCGACTCACCACATAGGACACGGTCTAAGTCCCAGGCTCCATGAGCACGGGCAGGAGTTCGTTGCCGTACCTCTGATGGGCGTGAGCGGGGAGCACGACCCGCGACACGGGCAAGGTCAGCGAGGCATCACAGCCCGTACACGCGAATACGATCATGCACCCTCCCGGATCAGGGTACTCAGTTCATCTTGGCTCAAAGCCAATCTCGAGAGAGTCACTCGACGCCGGTTCAACGAAAGGCCACGCCGTATCTCACCACGGGCGAGGAATGCTGTGCGGCGGCGGCCCTGGTCGTACAGGAACGTGAATTCTGCGAAGGGTCAGAGACCTGGAGATCAATCGGTATCGATCGCCTGCACCTGTACGGCTGCCGCTTCTGTGAAGCCGAGAAGAGCGCGGCGCGCTTTCCGGCCTCGACGGTGAAAGGGGGCCTGGCTCGTTCGTCACCGACCATGATCGGTGCCGGGTGTGCGCGTCGGCTGCGGCATCCCGTGGTCTCTCGACGGCCGCCGACGCGGCCGTGACACGACCATGACACGGCACGGACGGGGCGTGGACACGGCTCGGAGACAGTGGGTGGCGTCGACGGGCGAGCCGCGGGCCGGTCATCGAGGGTGCGGCGAGACCCGGCGGCGTGTCGTGAGTGTTGTCGATCAGAAACGACCAGGCCGTGGGGAGGGCCTTGAGCCGGTCTTGACCCGAACTGTTCACCGCGGACGAGAACGTGGGCGGGACGCCGTGCCCGGGCAGGCCGTATGTCCGGGCGCCGGACGTCCGGGCAAGCCTCCGAGCAGGCCGTATGTCCGGGCGAGCCGGAGGCGGACCGCGGCACGGTGGCCGTACCGGTTGGCTGGTCGAAGCCGGACGGATCGGCCGTCCAGGCGGTCCCGGCCCGGAGCGCGGCCACCGATCCAGGGTCGCCTGGATGGGGCCGATGCGGTGCGGCCCGGGTGGGCCCGGCGACTCGGCGTCGTCCTCGTCAAGCGGGGCGAGCCGAACCGGCCGGGTCAAGTAGGGCGAGGTGGACCGGCCGGAGCCGCTGTGCCCGTCCGCCGGGCGGAACGTCACGGCGAAGATGATCAAGAATAGGAGAAGGCATGACTGATGACAGGCAATGGGACCGGCGTTCGCTGTTGCGGGGTGCCGCCGTGCTGGCCGGTGCGGCCGCGACGGTGCCGCTGCTCGACAAGGCGGCCACGGCGGTGGCCGGCGTCGGTGACACGGACGGGTTGTTCAAAGCCGGTGGCGGTGACGCGGACGCGTTGTTCAAGGCCGGGAGGTTCGAGCAGGCCGGTCGCGCGTACGAGGAGATCCTGAGAAAGGACCCCGGGAACGTGCACGCGGCTCGCCAGCGCGGCTACGTGGGGCTGCTGGCAAACCGGTTCCCCGACGCCGAGAGGTATCTCAAGATGGCCGTCGAGCTGGCACCCGGAGACAAGCAGGCCAACCGGCTCCTGGCCGACTGCTACATCCGGCAGGACAAGCTCTCCCTTTCGGCACCGCACTGGCGAGTCGCCGGCGAGGAGACCTACGCCAAATGGTTCGCGGCGTTCTCCGGCAAGCCGTACCAGGTCCACGGCGGCACCGCGCAGCTGCCCTGGAAGCAGATGGACCCGGAGCCGCTGGTGGAGGCCTCGATCAACGGCGGATCGACGAAGCGCTTCACGTTCTACACCGGCGCCCCGTCGCTGCAGGTGTCGGCGAAGGTGGCCAAGGAGGCCGGTCTGAGCCTCGTCGTCAGCGAGAAGATGGATTTCCTGGACGGCGTCGTATGGGCACACCACGGGGTTCTGGACTCGTTCAGGCTGGGCGGCATCGAACTGCGCAACGTCCCCGTGAGCTGGTCGACGACGGAGTCGGGCGGAGATGTCAGCACCGACAACGACGGCATGATCGGCATGTGGGTCTTCTACCACCTGCTGACCACCTTCGACTACGCGGGCCGGCAGCTGATTCTGCGGCGTCGGACCCCCGAAACGGCCGGTAAGGCGCGCGCCGCCGCCAAACAGGCAGGTGCCGATCCCTTGCCGATGTGGATGGCCCGCGAGCACGGGCTCCACAGCAGGGGCAGCATCGCCGGTGCCGCCGGCTCCGGCACAGGGGTGGTGGGCGTGCTCTTCGGCGGACACAGCGAGGTCGCCGGAATCGTGAAAAAGGAAACGGCCAAGCAGTTGCAGGTCCGCGTCGACCGCGACCGCCCGGTCGAGACGTTTGCCGGCAGTCACCCGGCCGTCGCCTACCCCTGCTACCCGAAGGAGATGCGCCTCGGCGACGTCGCCGCCGACGACATCTACTGCTTCACGAACCCGGACGCGCCGCTCGCCCCCGACGGGTTCAACGTGCCGGCCGTCTTCTTCCACAGCTTCCACAAGCCCAACACCATCACCCTCGACTTCACCGACATGAAGCTCTACGTCGCCCGCGGGCAGGCCGCCTGACCATCGCGACCGCAGGGGCGTCGCGGGAGCCGGACCCGTAAAGGAGCCCGTCACCTCGGATGACAGGGCGTTCGCCGGTGCTGTGAGCGGAAACGTCGGCCGAGTCGGCGGCCAGGCTCGGATGTGAGAGGGCGTTCGCCTCGGTGGATGCCCTCTCGCTGCGGATCCGGGCGCGTTCACGGCGCCGGTTGGTCGGCATCTCAGGGCGACGGACATCGGTTGGTCGGCATCTCAGGGCGACGGGCGACGGGCGTCGGGCGTCGGCGTGGGCAGGTGTGCGGAGCCCGGATTCGGACCGGGGAGTCGGACCAGGGGCCGGCCTGGGGGAGCTGGCGATCCTGGAAGCGCCCCTCGGGTGGCCCTCGCCGGGCGGCGACAGGTACGTACGGGTCCCGCAGGATGAAGCCCGGGGTCCGCATGCCCGGGGAAGCCGGTTACGGCCTTGAGGAACACGCGTCGTTCCAGGAGCAGCACGGGAGGAGGTGACGGCGGAACAGGGGAAGCCGTTCTCGTGGACCGTCGGAACGCCCCGCCTCGATCGAGATCTGCTCTCCAGATGAGCCTGTCGAACTCCGTCCAGCCGATCGGGCTGAACGGCTACCGCTACGACTACTTCCACGTCGGCCCGGCCCTGGCCCACCTCGTGCGCTCGTGTACGTACCTGCACGCGACCAGAGAAGCGAAGCTGACCGATCATGCGACTGTCCGGCTGGCCGTGGACGTGAAAGCGGCCACCCTGCCGTGTACAGACCCGGTCGGATCCGGCGAACCGCCGCTGTTCTAAGCCGGGGCCAGCGCGGCGCGCACCAGCGAGTCGTAGGTGTCGGTCATCCGCTCCAGGGCGACGCCGAGCCCTCGCGCGAAGTCATCCAGCTCGGCCTGCACGACGGTGCCGGACTCCTGCCCGCTCACCGTGCGCTCGATCTCCACGAAGACCCCGGCGTGCTGCACCTCGTCAACACAGATCGTCATGTCCCCCAACGCCGCGATGCGGCGGGTCTTCACGATCCGGACCGTGGGGTGAAAGCCCATGAGGGTGATGGCGTGGTGCATCTGCTCGCGGTCAGCGACCACGGTTTCGTGCTCCAGGCACGCCATCGAATTGTCCAGCGGCCGCTTCACCGTGAACAGGTGCCGACCGCCCTGGGTACGCAGCCGGGCGAACGACCGGCCGACCTTTGGCAGGGCGTAGGTCCACCCGTCCTCGGCGTAGGCCTGATCGTCCTGGTGCACGGGAGCCGACAGCAGCGCCCCCTGCTGCGCGAGAGCGTCCTCCAATGCCGCCAGGTCACCCACCCGGTATTTGACCTCGATCTCCTGCACCCCGTGCGTCACGACGGCCTCCCTGGTCTCTACAGCAACCTGGGGAGCCTACCGGGCACAGCAGCGCCCGGCCGGTCTGTTCGACGAGCCCACCGGGCAGGGGTTACCACCCCTGGGACGGGAGTGTGGCGCAGTCGGCCGCGACTGGACCGGCTGGGAGAGGTGAGTGGACATCTCCCGGCTCGGTTGGCGGCCCAGTCCCCGACCGGGCCGACGAGCGCGTCATGGGCGTCGCTGGGGAGCCTCCCGCCGCAGCGCGGCACCGCGAAAGGGGCACGGCCGGAATACGACGGAAACACACCGCGGTCTGACGACTGATCGTTAGGGTGGACTTCGTCTTGTTGATGATGGTCTGGAGGTTGCTGGTGACCTCGATCGACCGGACCGCCTATCCACGCTTCGCCCGAGTGGTCTCGGGCCGGGAGCTGGTGGAGAGCTTCTCGCCGACCGACGCCGAGGTGAGCTGGGCGCGAGTCGGCTCCGCTCTCGACAACGCCGCCGCCGAGGCCTTCAACTCCACCATCAAGGTCGAGTACATCCACCGGCACCGCTTCGCCACCCGCCACGAAGCCCGACTGAAGATCTCCACCTGGATCGTCGACTTCTACAACCTGCGTCGCAGGCACAGCGCCTGCGACGGCATGTCACCCATCGACTACGAACGCTTCATGGCCGAAGCCAGGATGACTCAAGCCGCATAACGGAGCCCTCCACGATTTCGGGGGATTGACAGGCCCCTGAGCTGTGCGAACAAGCTCCTCATGGTTGTAGGAGCTGGCCGATGGTTGCGGAACCTCCATCAGCGTGGGGGTCCATTGAGCCGTCATTGATCGAACCCCCATGGGGGTTCGATCAATGACGAGTGCCTACCGCTCGCGAGCGAGGCGGTTCGATGCGTTCACTGCGGTGGTCTGCCGGCCCGTACCGATGGGAGCGGAGACAAGGTGCTCGGTGGTGGTCGCTTGCCGACGTTCGGAGTTGACATCTCGCCGCCGCCCCTGGCCGCAGGGCCGAGCGGCCAGGGGTAGCGGTCAACGCCGCGGCAGCAGGCGAGAACCGGGTTGTCCGGTCAGGCCGGGTTCAGTTGCCATTGCTGGTTGGTCCCGCCGTTGGCGGCCCACTGCACGACCTGCGCCCCGTCGTTCGTCGCCGCACCGGAGACGTCCGCCACCAGTCCGCTGCTGTGGCTGACGATGGTGTAGTAGCCGTTGCCGGTGGATCGCAGATACCACCTCTGGTTGGTGCCGCCGTTGGCCGTCCACTGCTGCAGTTGCAGCCCGGCCGTGCTGCTGCCGGCGTTGACGTCGAGCATCTTTCCACTCGGGACGTACTTGAGGGTGTAGGAGCCGTCGGAGGCCGTGGCGATGGTCCAGGTGGCGGTGCCGCTCTGCTGGATCACCTTGGCGCCGTCCGCGGTGGAGTTGCCCGCGACAGCGAGCGGCTTGCCGCTGTTGCGGTTGACGATGCGGTAGTTGCCCGGCGCGGGTCCGCTTGCGCCGAGGTTGAAGTACTCGACCGCGTCGCTGAACGTCGTGGTGCCCGACTTGGTGGTCGTCAGTACCAGGTACACCCGTGAGCCGCTCGCCGGGGTGGTGAAGGTGACCGGCTGGGTGACCCGCGAGCCGAGCGGGACGGTCAGGGTCGTGCTTCCGGACGCGACGACCGCGCCGTCCGGCGCGTCGAGCCGCGCCGTCCAGGTGAAGCCCACCGAAGTGTCGGCGAAGTCGTCGTTGAAGACGGTGATGTTGCGGGTGACCGTGGCGTTCCGGGCGTAGGTGGGCACGGCCTGCGGCAGCGGGAAGGTGCCGTTCGCGTCCGAGACGCCGGAGGCCGACCAGTACGGCAGGTCGACCGCTGCCACCGGGTTGAACGCCGCCTGCACGCGCTGGAACTGCGGGTTGCTCCAGGGGTTCGGGAGGTTGTCCGCGCCGTAGACAGGGCGACCGCCCTCCTCCGGGACGAAGTCGGTGGTCCGCACTCCGGGCACGACGCTGGCCCAGGCGGACAGCAGCGTGTACGGACGCAGGTCGCTGGCGTCCTTGCCGCGCTTGGCCAAGGTTGCCGTGGCGAACCACTCGAAGCCCTGCTTGGTGTTGCATGCCGGCCAGATGTACTCGCCCTCGCCGTCGGGCCGCCCGTTCACGGTGATCAGGCGCTCCCCGTACCTGGCGAAGCCGTCGACGTAGTGCGGGATCACCGCGAAGTTGGCGTACGTCATCCCGGGATAGCCGTTGACATTCCCGTTGACGCCCACCTCGGTGATGATCGGCCGGGTGCCGTCGGCGCCGTTCATCGCCGTGTACAGGTCCTTCTCGAACTGTTCGGAATCCTGGCCGCTCTGGTTCGGCTCGTTGGACTGACTCCAGCGGATGATCGCGGGGTGGTTGCGGTCGCGCAGGACCAGCGCACGGGCGTGGTTGACCATGTTGTCGTGCCCGGCGATCCAATCCTGCTTGCCGGAGGAGCCGCGAATCGCGGTCTCACCGATGATCATCAGGCCCATCTCGTCGGCGACATCCAACATGTACGGGCTGGCGGGCTCCTGGTGGATGCGCACCACGTTGAAGTTCAGCCGCTGGTAGTTGTCCACCGCCTGCGGCCAGCCGCCGTTGCCCGACGAAGGCGGAAGGAATCCGGGCAGCGTGTCGTAGGCGTCGCCCTTGCCGCCGTTGTTGACCCGGTCGTAGTCGGCACCCTGGAGGTTGTCGCCGCGGAAGTTCACGCGCACGCCGTTGAGGTAGTAGTACTCACCGTTCTGGGTGGCCTCCCGGAACCCGAACCGGTACGTGGCGTCGCTGGTGTGCCCGTCATCGGTGGCGGCATTCACCGCCAGCCGGTGCAGCTGCGCCCGGTACCCCGACCGGTACGGCACGTTGGGCCACCAGTACGAGGTGCTGTCGAGGTTCCACGCGACCGGCCCGACGGTCACGGTCGCGGTCGAGCGGGCCGCCACGGTGACCGTTCGGCTGGGCAGTTGCGGGTAGCTGAAAGCCGTTCCGTTGTCGGACGACAGCGACCCGGTCAACGTCACCGACCGGGAACTGCCCGACGTGTTACGCACCGACACGTCGTAGCTCAACGTCTTGTTCGCCACCGACGTCCGCACGAATGTGTCGCTGACGTACACCTCCGGGTACACCCGCAAGAACGCCGACCGGAAGATCCCCTGGGGGACCGCCTCGGACCAGTCGGCGGCGTCGGGCACCAGGTACCGGCCGTTGGACGCCTTCAACGCGTCGCGGCCCTTCACATCGACGCTGATCGTATGAGTGGTGCCCGGGGCGGCGTAGGCGCTGATGTCGAACTTCGAGGGAGTGAAGGCCGTGGTCTGCGTCGCGACCACCCGGCCGTCCACCGACAAGGTCGCCTGGTGGTTCACGGCGCCGAACTCGATCCACGCCGACTGCGGCTGCCCCGAGTCCGGCACCGTCACCGTACGCGAGTACACCGCCTGGGACACATCGGTGAAACCCTGCTTGTACCAGCCACCTCCGGGCACCTTGATCGACGTCGTCGACCGGCCCGCCGGAGTGAAGCTCCACGTCCCGGCCAGATCGACCGAGGCGACCGCGGCATTGCCCGCGGTGAAGCCGTCGAGGTCTCCAGCGGCGGCGGCGACCGACGCGGTGGACTCCGACGCGGTGGACTCCGACGACGCGGACCGCTGTGCCGCCACAGCCGGCTGAGGCCCGATCAACGGGACCAGCAGCAAGGCCGCCACCACAGCCGGCCACCTCCTCGCCCTACGTCGAGGACGAAAGGAGGGATCGCTCCGCTTCATCGGTAATCCTTTCAGGTGAATCCCGTTCGTGAGGCACTTCCCGGGGCCGGCCGCCCCTCCGCGGGCGCCACCGCCCGGCCGTTCAGGCCGTCGCCGTTCGCCGGCGAAAGCCGACGGCTTGAGGGGGGCATCCTGTCTCCTCGCAATGGGAGCGTCGTATCGGTTCGACGGCATGGCCGAACATCACAGATAAGGCCCAAACCCCTACCTGTCAATGATCAGGGTTCCACAGAGATCGGACACTTCGGCCGTCTGGTTCCCATCAGGCCCGATGAGATCACGCGGTCCTGGACGTCGTGTAATTTTCATGCTGCGTGGGACGCCTCGAACACGGTTCCAAGATCGAATCAGCATGCTCAGGACCATCCAGACCGGTGTCGAACTTTCACAGTTAAACGAATCGATTCGATGCCGTCGGGCGCCTGGTAGGGGAATGGGCCCACCTACGGCCCTACGCCGGCAATGACGAACGCACCGATGTCCTCGGAGACTTCCTGCACCGCTACAACAGCGGCGACAGCGGTTGCGTCTTCACCGCCGAACTCGGGCGACCGTTGCGTCCACAACACGTCGGCGACCAGTTTTCCTGCTCGCCTGCCAGGCAGGGCTCCCGCCTACGGCATGCGGAGTTCGACCGCACGCCGGGCTATGCCGGTGAGGGACCGCCGAAGACGAGTTCGCCACCAAACTGGCTGTACAGCTCCAGCTGGTCGTAGTAGATCCGATGAGTGATGATCTTGTCGTTGCCGACGGAGCAGATGCTGGGACGCGGGTGCCATCGTCGGCGACGGCCCTACCTTCTCCCCCGCTAGCCTTGCCGCCCCCGGCCGTCACGGTGACGGTGACCATGGCCCACCGAATGACATCCACTGACATCCGATGACGAACTGCTGCGATAAAGCAGACATCCACAGGCCTTGACCAGCAGGTTCGTCACTTCATGTCAGCAGAAATCGTCACTGTATGTCAGGAAGAGCTCGACGAAGCTTTTGATCATCGTCCGAAACGATCTTCATTAAGGGTCGAAATAGCCTCTGAGCTGGGCATTGACACGAAGTGACAATTTTACACTGACACTTTTGTGACGACTCCCACTCACTTCCTTGCCGCTTTTGCCTAGGGCGGCCTCGTGCAGCTGGAGGCGGATCAGCTCGGTGGCGCGGGTCTCAGCGTGCTGCCGGGCGGCCTCCAGATCGGCGCGCAGACGCTGGGTCTGCTCGTCGTGGCGCTGGCGCACTCTTTCCAGGTCGGCGTGGGTGGCCAGGGTCTCGCGCGCTGTAGCGGCCTCAGCTGGATCTTGCTGACACCAGGTCCTGCCGTACGGACCGCAGGCGACGCCCGGCACCGCGCCGCCGGCCTACTCGTGGATCCGTCGACCTTGCCCCGCGGGATCGGACTCAGGCCGCGGTCCAGGCATACGAACCGGGACCGGAATGTCCGGCCGCCGACCGGCGAGCACCCGTACGAGCAGGGCCGGGCGGCCGGGCAGCCACCAGTTCCATCGGCCCATCACCGCGACGAACGCCGGCAACAGCAGCGCCCTGATCACGGTCGCGTCCAGCAGCACGCCCAGCCCGAGCCCCGTCGCGAACATCTTGATCTCCGGCTGCGGGGCCGCCGCCAGTGACCCGAACGCCAGGAACAGAATCAGCGCCGCGCTGGTGACCAGCCGTCCGGTCCGCCCCAGGCCCTCGACGACCGCCTCGTCGGTGGAGCCGGTCCGGTCATACGCCTCCCGCATCCTGGCCAGGATGAACACCTCGTAGTCCATCGACAGCCCGTACAGGAACGCGAAGATCATGACCGGGATGAACTCGGCGATGGAGCCCGTGCCGGCCAGCCCCCAGATCGGCTCGGAGCCGTAGCCGTACTGCCAGACGAGCACCACCGCGCCCATGGTGGCGCCGAGGGAGAGCACGTTGAGCACGATCGCCTTGACCGCCAGCAGCAGCGAGCGGAAAGCCCGCACGAGCAGCAGGAACGTCAGGACGGAGATGAGTGCGAGCACAGCGGGGAAGCCGCCGTAGACCGCGGCCACGAAGTCGAGGCTCTGCGGCCCCTCGCCCGAGACCTGGGCGCCCGCGGGTACGGCCGCGCGGACCCGGGCGATCGTGGCCCGGCCCGCCTCCGTGCCCGTCTCGTCCGAGGGGATGACCGTGATCAGCGACGTTCCGCCACTCCGCCAGCCGTGCGGGGCCACCGCCGTGCGCACGCCGGGCAGCTCCGCCAGGCGCGCCGCCCGCACGGCGGGATCGTCGCCGGGGGGAAGGATCACGTCGAGCGGGGTGAGCACCCCGGAGGGAATGCCCGCCCGCCGCAGCTCGGACAGCCCCTCGTAGGCGGGGCCGGTGCGGGGCAGGGAGTCGCTTACCGGCTGACCGAGCTGAAGCGAGAACGCCGCGCAGCCGAGCGCCGCGAGCAGCGCGCCGGAGGCGGCCAGCCCGGCCCAGCGGAACCGGACCACGCCCCGTGCCCAGGCCTGCCACCGGCCGGTTTCGGCGGGGAGCCGACGGCGGGGCCAGTCGAGTCGCGCCCCGCCCTTGGCCAGCAGGACGGGCAGCAGGGTCAGTACGGCCGGCACGCTGACGAGCGGCACCAGGATGCCGCCGTACCCGACGCTGCGCAGGAACGGCACCGGGATGACCACCATGGCCAGCAGGCCGATGCCCACGGTGACCCCGCTGACCACCACGGAGCGGCCCGCCGTCGCCATGGCGCGCTCGACGGCCGCCTCGCCCTCGTACCCGAGCGCGCGCTCCTCCCGCCAGCGGGTGATGAGCAGCAGCGAGTAGTCGATGGCCACGCCCAGCCCCACGAGGGAGACGATGAATTGCACGATCGTGTGCACGTCCGTCACGCCGGTCAGGCCGTACACCGCCAGGAAGGTGACGGGGATCGACACGGCCGCCACCAGGAGGGGCACCAGCGCGAGCACCGAGCCGAACACGAATGCGAGCACGACCAGCGCCCCCAGCCCGCCGATGAGCGTCTCGGCGAGCACGTCGATGCCCTTCGCCTCGGCTTCGGCCAAGGCCTCCATGCCGGTGACGCGCAGCGTCGCGCCCGGCATCAACGCCGGCTGTAACGCCTTCTCGAGCGGCTCGCTCAGGTCGGCGTTCATGCCGCGCGTGGGTTCGGTGAACACCAGCCCGTACGTGGTCCGCCCGTCGTCGCCGACGAATCGCGGGTCGGCCGTGTCGGCGTACGACACGACGCGCACGCCCATGGCCGAGACGGCGGCCGAGAACAGTCTGCCGATCTCCGCGCGCTGCCGGGCCGCCGTGCCGCCCTCCGGCAACGTGACGACGACGACGAGGGGCGGGTCGTCGCCGCCGGTTCCGTAGAGCCGGTGCATGGCCTGGTTGGCCTCGTACCCGGGTCGTCCGGGCTGGGCGAAGTCCTCCGTCAGCCGGTCGCCCACGGCGACGGTCGCGAACACTCCCGCTACCGTGACCGTCAGCCAGGCCAGCACCACCACCAGCTTGTGCCGCAGCACGAACCGTCCGAGCCGCGCGGTGAACCGGTCGTCTAGATGATTCATGCGCCCAGTGCAGCAGCGCACTCTTCAGTTCCGCTGTGACAGAGTTCCTTGAGAACTCCACGGCAGACTGGCCGGATGAGCGCTCGCATCCTTGTCGTGGACGACGACCCCCATCTCGCCGACCTCGTGGTCATGGCCATGCGTCACGAGGGCTTCGAGGCGGAGGCCGCGGGATCGGGGGGCGAGGCGGTCTCCCGGGTGGCCGGAAACGCGCCGGACCTGCTCGTCCTGGACATCGGACTGCCCGACGGCTCCGGGCTGGACACCTGCCGGCGGCTGCGGCGGCTGGGACACCGGTTCCCGATCATCTTCCTGACCGCGATGGGCCGCACCGAGGACAGGATCGCCGGTCTCAGGTCGGGTGGGGACGACTACCTGACCAAGCCGTTCAGTCTGGAGGAGCTGATCGTGCGGACCCATGTCGTCCTGCGCCGCACGATGTCCGCCGACCGGCTCTCCTACGCGGGCCTGGAGATCGACGACGGCCCCCGCGAGGTACGCCGCGAGGGCCGCCTGATCGGGCTGAGTCCGAAGGAGTACACGCTGCTGCGCTACCTGCTGGTCAACGCCGGGCGGGTGCTCACCAAACAGCAGATACTCGACCACGTCTGGGAGTCCGAGAGCGGCGGCAGCGAGGGCCTCGTCCACACATACGTGAGCTACCTGCGCAGGAAGATCGGCGACCCGCCGCTCATTCACAACGTCCCGCGCGTCGGCTACATGCTGCGCCTGCCGCGGTCGTGATCCGCACGCGGTCGCTACGGGCGCGCCTGACCCTCACCGTGCTCGCCCTGCTGACGACGGGGCTCGTCGGCGTGCCTCTGGTGACGTGGGGCATCACCAGGGACGCCGGCGCGGAACGCGCCCGCGACCGGCTCGACCGCTTCGCCGCGGCCGTCACTCCGTTCCTCGCCGAGGGCCGCTCGCCGGACGAGGAGACGGCCCGGTTGTTCTCCGCCGCGGCGACCCCGGTTCTTCTCCAGGTACGGGACACCCGCGGCAACATGATCAGGACTGTTCTCTCCGCCGACGTGCACATCGGCGCCACCTCGCCCCGCCGCCCGACCACCGCCGACCCGGACGGGGCCGTCTACGTACGCGAGGACGCCGCCCCCGACCTGGGCGGCCCTTTCGCGAGCGAGGACCAGTGGTGGCTTCGCCACTCCTGGCTGCCGGACGGCCGGATCCTGGTCAGCGGGATCCGCACGGCCGAGTACGACACCGTCACGAAGCGGCTGACCGGCGTCTTCGCGGCCATCACGCTGCTCGTGCTCTGCGTGCTCGCCCTTGTCGCCTTTCGAGCGATCCGCCACGCGCTGCGCCCCCTGGACGACATCTCCGAGACCGCCCAGGCCATCGGCGGCGGCGATCTCACGCGGCGGGTCGAGCCGGCCGAGCCGCATACCGAGGCGGGCAGGCTCGGGCTGGCACTGAACGCGATGCTCGGCCAGATCGAGGCCGCCTTCCGCGAGCGCACCGCCTCGGAGGAACGGCTGCGCCGCTTCATCGCCGACGCCTCGCATGAGCTGCGCACGCCCGTGGCCTCCGTACGGGGGTACGCGGAGCTGTTCCGGCGGGGCGCCGCGAACCGCCCCGGTGACCTGGCCAAGACCATGGCCAGGATCGAGGCCGAGGCCGAGCACATGGGCGTCCTCGTGCACGAGCTCCTCCTGCTGGCCGAGCTCGACGAGCGGCGCCCGCTGGAACGCGAGCCGGTCGACCTCGCGGATCTCGCCGCCGAGGCCGTCGCCGCCTCCGCGGCCGTGGATCTCGGCCGTCCTCTCGCCCTCCGGGCGACCGGACCCGTCCTCATCCGCGGCGACCGCACGCGCCTGCGCCAGGCTCTGGACAACCTGCTGGTCAATGTACGTACGCACACCCCGGCGGGCACGGCGGCGACGGTGACCGTCCGGGCGGAGGGCGACGACGCGGTCGTCGAGGTGCGCGACGAAGGTCCGGGGCTGAGCGCCGTGCAGGCGGTGCGCGCCTTCGAGCGTTTCTACCGCGCCGACCCCACCCGCCGCTCCGGCACCGGCCTGGGGCTCGCCATCGTCGCGGCTGTCGCCGCCGCGCACCATGGGCACGCCCGAGCCCTGCCGTCCGACTCGGGCGCCGCGTTCGAACTCCGGCTCCCGCGCGGGTGACCACCAAACCGGGTCGGCTCCGCTGCCCCTGTCCCGTGGCCGCCCGTGGGAGCACCGGAACCAGGTCACGTCCAGCGAGAAGCAGCGCGAAGCGAGCTGTCGCCGGGCGGTGGGACGCGGGGGCGCGTCCCGTCGCCCTGCCGAAGATCGTGAAGGTCGTCAGGGAGGAGTCTCACATCCGTTGACGGGATCGCCGCGAGCAGGGGTGTCACCGGGCACGACAGTCGTGTTTCCGGAAGCTCTGCGCGGGTTCTGCGCCATGCCTTCGAGCGCGTTTCCAGAAGCCGGTGGCTGATCTGCTTCCGGAACCGGGATCACGGTCGTTGCGGCTCCCCGGCGAGCGGGTGCTCTTCGCCCCACGCGAGCATGGCGTACAGGATGCCGCTGAGGCTCCGGCCCTGCTCGGTGAGCTCGTAGACGACCCGCGGCGGCACCTCCGCGTGCACCGTGCGGGTGAGGATCTCCTGGTTCTCCAGGGTGCGGAGCCGGTCGGTGAGCGTCTTGGCGCTGGGGTCACCCAAAGCGGTACGCAGCTTCCCGAACCGCTTTGGGCCGCTGAGCAGTTCCCGGATGATCAGCGTCGACCACTTGCCGTCGAGGACCCTGAGCGTCCGCTCCACGCCGCAGCCGCGCGGCGACGCCGTCGCCAGGCGGGAGGCCACGTCCCCGCCGTTGGTTTCCATGCGGACACTATATTTCCTTCTAGGTACTACTTCACAATGGAAACTAATGTGCCGTTCCATGAACAGATCAACTGTTGTCGTTCATGGAGCGACCGGCGCCCAGGGGCGCCCCGTGGTCCGGCGCCTGCTCGCTGCGGGTCACCGCGTGCGCGCCGCCGTGCGCGACACCGCCGCGCCCGGCCTGCCCGCAGGTGCCGAGCCGGTCTTGGCGAACCTGTCCCTTCCCGCGTCCCTGGCCGACGCCTACGCCGGGGCCGACGCGGTCGTCGTGCAGCTGCCGCTGGTCTTCGCCGCCGAGGCGGCGGTGCCGCAGGCCGAGGCGGTGCTTGGCGCGCTCAAGGGCTCGGGGGTGCCGCGGGTGGTGTTCAACACCGGTGGCCCGCCCGTCGCCGAGCCCGTCGGGGTGCCGTTCGTGGACGCGCGGGCGCTGCTGGCCGCCGAGCTGCCGGGCGTCGTCGGCACCGCCACCGTCGTCGGTCCGGCGTTCACGTACATGGAGAACCTGACCGCCCCCTGGTCACTGGCGCGCGTGGCCGCAGGGGAGGTGGCCTACCCGCTGCCCGCGGAGCTGCCGGTGCCCTGGCTCGCGCTCGACGACCTGGCCGCCGCCATCGCCGCGCTGGTCACCGAGCCGCAACCGCCGTCCCTGCGGATCATGGCCGGTCCCCAGGCGATGACGGGCGACCAGGTCGCCGCCGAGCTCGCCGCCGCGCTGGGGTACGAGGTGCGGTGGCGGAGCGTCGAGCCGGGTGAGTACGAGCGGATGCTGGCCCCGTACGTCGGAGCCGAGGCCGCCGCGGGCGTCGCCGCCGCCTACACCCCACCCCCGCCGGGAACGCCACCCCCTCCGGCCCCGGACCCCACGGTGATCAGGACCGGACCGACGAGCTTGCACGCCTGGGCCATGCGCCAGGACTGGCGGACCTGAAGATGGCGGCGTGCTCGGCGGCCCGGGTGCCGGTTTCCCGCCGCCGGGCCGTCGCGTGCTTCCGTCCCTCCGGCCCGCGTCCGGGTGGCGGGCGGTGGCGACGGGACGGTAGCCCCTGACGTGGTCGACCGTGAACCGCTTGGGATAGGCGTGCCCGGGCCTCGGCGACCCGTCCGGCTCGGGGAACTCGATCGCCTTGGCCCGCATCTCGATCAGCCCGTACCTCGGGGTGTGGAGCCGGACGTTGCGCTGGGCGGCGGGGTCAGCAGGCGGTGTCGGTGGCCGGCAGTTCACCGGTGGTGAGGTAGTGGGTGACCGTGGCGTTGAGGCAAGCGTTCCCGTAGTGCGGGAACGGGGCGTGGGTGTGGGCGTCGATCGTGACCAGGCGTGACCCGCGGATGCGCGCGGCCACGGCTCTGCTCACAGAAGGCGGCACCGCCACGTCCCGCAGGGCCGCGACGACCAGGGCGGCCGGCGCGCGGTTGCCGTCGAGCCGCACCGGTTCGTCCTTGGCGGGCGGCCAGAACGCGCAGGGGTTGATGTTGGCGTTGACCGGGCCGAACAGCGGGTGGCGGTCCCGCTGGGAGGCGATGTCGCGCAGGTAGACGCGTGGGTCGCGCGGCCAGGGGGCATCGGCGCAGCGGTAGGCGATGTTGGTGGCGGTGTGGTGGTCGCCGGGCACGCCGGGCACGCCCTCGGGCCGCGGAGGGCGGATGGGGAATAGCAGGGACGGCTCACGTCCGGCCGCGACGGCGGCGAAGGCCGCGGCGACGACGCCGAAGGCGCGCTCGTCGTAGATCCCGGCCACCAGCAGGGCACCCAGCTCGCCGACGGTCCAGGCGTGACCGCCGATGACGATGGGCGCTCGGGTGGCCCGGTCGAGGATCCCGGTGAGCGTGGCGTGCACCTGTGCGGAGGTCTCCCCCAGACCGTATTCGGAATGCCGCCCGGCGACCCAGGCGGCGAGGGCCACTGTTCCCTCCTCGAACGCAGGGGTGCGGCCCATCTCGTAGGGCCGCCAGATCGTATCGGCGTTCACCGGGCTGTCCAGTACGAACCGGTCCACGCGGTGCGGGAACAGCGTGCCGTAGACGGTGCCGAGCAGTCCCGCGTACGAGCCGCCCAGGTAGGAGATCTTCTCCTCGCCGAGGGCCGCGCGGATGAGGTCCATGTCGCGGGCGGCGTTCGCGGTGGTGGCGTGCGGCAGGGCCCAGCCGGAGGCCCGTACGCAGTCTTCGGCGTACCGCCGGGCCTCGGCGGCTTCGGCGGGGAAGCGTCCGGGGGTCGCGGGGCGTACCCAGAACCCGCCGGGCTCCTCCTCGGGCTGCCCGCAGCCGATGGGCGTGCTGCGCTCGACGAATCTCATGTCGAACCCGACCAGGTCATACCGGGCGCGGACCTCGGCGGACAGCGCCGGGGCGAGGCTCACGGGCAGCGGGACGCCCGGCCCACCGGGTCCGCCGCCGGTGGTGAGCAAAACACCCCGGCGCCGCGCCGGGTCGGTGGCGGGCAGCCGGGAGATGACGACGGAGATGGTGCGGCCGCGCGGGCGGCGGTGGTCGAGGGGGACGGTGACCCGTGCGCATCGCAGGTCCGGCGTGCTCACCCCGGCGCACGCCTCCCACCGCAGTCCCTTGCCCCCGGTGGCGGTACCGGGTGCGGCGACCGCGGGGGCGGCCAGGGCCAAGGCGGCGACCGGTGCGAGCGCGGTGGCCGTCACGGCACGGACGAGGCGTCCGGACCGGCCCCGCCCGCGTGCCGGGGCGGCCGGGACCGCGCTCGTGCCGTTCCCTCCCGCGTCGCGCGGCACGTCCGGAGCACGGCCCGCGCTCCCCTGCCCGCGGCGGTGTGCCACCGAAGCCGCGGCCGCGGCGCCCCGTTCCCGGGAGGCGGGGGCCTGGGCCGCGTGGTCCGAGAGCCGTGTCACCCGGGGCAGGCGAGTGCCGTCTGGGGAGCCGCCCGTGGTGTCCGTCATGTCGTCACTCTCCGTCCTTCGTGCGTGCACGTCCGCCGGTCGGCCCCTCCCACGGCGGCGCCCGCGACGCGGGCATCGCCGTCCCGTTGCCCTGCTCCGGCCCGGCGCCGGGGCGCCGGACGACGGACCGGGGGTGCTATTGGGTGGTGCAGATGGTGCCGTTGATCCGGAAGACCGCGGGCGAGGGGTAGGCGCCCTCGTCGACACCGACGAAGCCGGCCGTGACCGAGCCGCCCGCCGGGATGGTCGCGTTCTCCGCGGCCGGAATGACTCCACGTCCTGGGAGCCGGTCGTCCAGGTGCCGCCCCACCCGCTGCCGGCCCGATCGCCACGGCGACGGCGAGCGCCGCCGGCAAGGCGAGGGGGGCTTTCCGTACGGGCATGGGTCTCCCTGCCGTGGAGGGCGGTTCGCGAGTGACCCGGGAAGGCCGGGCCCTGACGATCACCTGGCGCGCGGGCCGTGTCAAGCCGGCAGCGCCGGTCCGATCATGTCGGCCTGGTCAGGCGGATCGCCGCCCATGATCGTTTTCATGGTGTTTTCATGGCGCCCCCCGGTGGGCGGCCCGGCAGTGTCGGCGACGCCGTGCACGCCGGTCGTGTGCTTGTGACCGGCTGCACCATGCGTAGGCGGCGGGTCGTCCGCAGAGCATCCAAGGGATATCTGATCATGGAGCTCTTTTCAGCCTGACGGCCCTGGCCACGACGAACTGCGCAGAGCAGTGGCGGGCGAGAGGAGGCTCCCGGTAAGACAGCAGTCGACCAAGATCCGATGCCCCAGCCGGGAGCCTCGTTGCTGTCTTACCCGCCGCGATTCCGCTGTCCAACCGCACCCTGGTCCGCCTGGCCGAACTGACCCGCGCGCAGCGGACCGAACGCCGCTGCCGGTGGCGGCGGTTGGACCCGGCTCGGCAGGCGCCGCTGGTCCTGGCCGCTCCTGACGGCATCCTCCTGTGGACCTCCGGCTCCTTGCCCGGCTCGGTGCACGACCTCAAAGCCGCCCGGATCTGGGGCATCCTGCGCCGCCTGCAGACCGCCGACCTGGTCACCCTGCCTGATAGGAGGTACGTCGACGCCGGTGAGCACGTGCACGTGCCCTACAAGGGCCGCAACAAGCCCGCCTCGCAGAAGGCCGCCAACGCCGCCCACGCCAAGCTCCGCGGACCCGGCGAGCGCGCCAACGCACAACTGAAAACCTGGCGCATCCTGCGCAAACTCCGATGCTGCCCACTTCTCGCAGGTCAGCTCGTCAAAGCGATCCTCGTTCTTCAGGTCCGCGAAGCGGGATGAAAACATTCGGCGGCGTCATCCAACCTTTATGATCTCGCGGTGGAGATCTGGACGGAGCGCCCGACCAAGACCGACGTCGAAGCGGTCGTTCGCCGCTACTTCAGCCTGCTCCGAGCAGGGAAGATCCCTGAGGCCGAACAGCTCGTCGATCACTCATCGGTCCGGCATGTGCTCAAGTCGCTATGGGCCGGCTCGGTTGGAGCGAGCGCCGATGCGGACGAGGCGAGCTGCAACCTTGCTACCGACGGGTGGGAGCAGGATCTGTCTTGGCTCTGCGAACTCGATCTCGGGGGCTTCGACTGGGGCCACACTGGCAGCCATTTCTACGTCGAGGTCACCTACCGCGCGCAGATGATCGAGGTGTCATTGGGCTTTTGGGTCAAGCCTACCGACGCCGGCTGGGTCGTCGCGGGACCGTCCACCCTCTGGTAGGACACACGAAAGAGCAGCACGATCCGAGTGTCGGCTGGATCTCCCGCTGCGACGGCCCTACCTGCTCCCCCGCTAGCCTTGCCGCCCCCGGCCGTCACGGTGGCGGTGACCATGGCCCGCCGAATGACATCCACCGACATCCGATGACGAACTGCTGCGATAAAGCAGACATCCATAGGCTTTGACCAGCAGGTTCGCCACTTCATGTCAGCAGAAACCGTCACTGTACGTCAGGAAGAGCTCGACGAAGCTTTTCGTCATTCGAAACGATCTTCATTAAGGGTCGAAATAGCCTCTGAGCTGGACATTGACACGAAGCGACGATTTTGCAATGACACTTTTGTGACGACTCCCACGTATCGCGGCCTGCTCGAACCCGGCCCGATGTCCAACGATCTGATCGACCGCCTACTTGACACCGCGGGCACGTGGACCAGACGACCCCATCCACCTTCGAGAGAAGGACGCCCAACCAGATCTTTGTGGGACCGGGTGCGTCCAGGGCTTGGAGGCATCCCCCACCTCTGCCGTCAACGGCGCGTGCTCCAGGGGTTGACTCGCCAGCTAAAGCAGATAGCTTTTAGCTAATGTGATTAGCTAGGCGTTGACGAACCACCTGGAGGTAGTCATGACCGAGTTCCTGAACGTCGACGGCGGGACCATCGCTTACGAGGTGACCGGCACCGCCGGCCCGCTGGTGGTGCTCGCCCACGGCATGGGCGACAGCCGCGAGGCCTACCGGTTCCTCACCCCCGCCCTTGTGGAGGCCGGGTACCGGGTCGCCGCGGTGGACCTGCGCGGCCACGGTGAGTCCAGCGTCGGGTGGGCCTCCTGCACCCGCACCGCCCTCGCCGGTGACCTGATCGCCCTGATGCGCCACCTCGGCGGGCCGGCGGTGCTCGTCGGGCACTCCATCGCCGGCGGTGCGGCCACGATCGCCGCGGCCAAGGCCCCAGAACTGGTCACCGCGCTGGTCGAGCTCGCACCCTTCACCCGCAAGCAGCAGGTCCGGCTCGGTGACCTGCGGGTGTCCGCCTACCGCCGGGGTGCGACCCATCTGATGGGCACCACCATCTTGGGCAGCACCCGGCAGTGGGCCAAGTACCTGGACCTCGCCTACCCCGGCGTCAAGCCGGCCGACTGGGACGTGCGCATGAAACAGATCACCGCGATGCTGCAGGAGCCGGGCCGGATGAAGGTCCTGCAGGCGATGGGCAAGACCTCACCCGCCGACGCCGGTGAACAGCTGGGCAACGTCACCTGCCCGACGCTCATCGTCCAGGGCAGCCTCGACCCCGACTGGGCCTCACCTCGCGCCGAGGGCGAGGCGATCGTCGCCGGCCTGCCGACCGGACTGGGCCGGCTGGAGATGATCGACGGCGCCGGCCACTACCCGCACGTCCAACACCCCCGGCAGACCCTCGCCGCGATCCTGCGCTTTTTGGGCGGCGTCCGTGCCTAGGGCAGGCCTGAACGCGGCCACGATCGCCGCGGCCGGCGCCGCGCTCGCCGACGAGATCGGCTTCACCGAGCTGACCATGGGCCGGCTGGCCGAGCGGGTCGGAGTACGCACCCCGTCGCTGTACAAGCACATCGCCAGCCAGGCCGAGCTCAACCGGCAGATCGCGGCGCTCACCCTCGCCGAGGCCGCTGATGCGATCGGCACGGCCACCCAGGGCCGCGCCGGGCGTGACGCCCTGACCGCCGCGGCCCGCGCGCTGCGTGACTTCGTCCTCGCCCACCCCGGCCGTTACGCGGCCACCATCGGCATCACCTCGACCGGCCCAGACGACCCGATCACGGTCGCCGAGAGGCGAGGACTCGGCCCCTTCGAGGCGGTACTGCGGGGATACGACATCGCCCCGCAGGAGATACCCCACGCGCTACGCGCGCTACGCAGCGCCTTCCACGGCTTCGCCACCCTGCAGGCCGCCAACGGATTCCAATGGTCGGCCGACATCGACGAAAGCTTCGAATGGCTCATCGACTTCGTCGACCGCGGCCTGCGCGCCACCCCAGAGCCCGACCCCGGCCCTGCCGATCACCCATAGGCCACCCGCGCGGCCGACCCCTCACCCCCTCTCCTTCGCGTGAGCCAGAAGTGGAAACCACCATGAAACCCACCCTCACCTCCCTCATCGACATCAACCGCGCTCGCCCGACAGCGGCCGCCGCCCCAGGCCGTGGCCGAACTTCGGCTCGTCATCGCTCATAGCCTCACGGCAAGCGGCCGCCGGCCGCGGTCCGGGGCTGGTGAGGTCGCCGTGCGCCACGTGAATCCACTCCGCCCAAGTCGCACATCACAGCCCCCAGCTCACCGCAAGGCGAACGCGTCGCGGGTCACCAGGCGGGTCACCAACCCTTTGTTGTTCACCCAGAGCCGCCAGGTGATTTTTCCCTGCTTGTCCTTGCCGCCCCGTCCGAAGGAGGTCATCTCGCGGTAGGAGCGGGAGGCCGTGCGGAGTTGCGCCGGAGTGATCGTGCCCCGGTACTGGGTGCCGCCCTGATCAGGCAGGCGGTGGGTCGAGGCGCGCAGCAGAAGCGCCAAGGTGGCCGGCTCGAACACGTTGATGGATTGATCGCCGAAGACGGTGCCCCATTTCTGTGAGGGCCTGTCGACGCCGGCGCGTTCCCATGTCTTGCCGGCGGGAAGGTAGGTGCTGGCCGGAGCGACGTCGCAGTGGTAGTGCTTCCCATCGACGTCGATCATGTGCTGTACGTAGACGGCAGTGTCCGCACCATCAGGCCGGTTGGAGGTGGCGCGCCGCACGACGTCCGCGGCGACGACACCGGAGGGGCCGAACTGCAGCGTGCCCTTGCGGCGCACGGTCGTTGCGTTTTTCTTCCAGTCGAGACGGACGGTCTCGATGAGCCGCACGCCGTACCCGGTGCGGAACTGCTGTTTGAGCGCGTTCACCGGATTGACCACGGCGAAGGAGACGGTGGCCGCCTGGGCGGGTGCGGTCGTGGGGGAAGCGGGCAGGGCCACGACGGCGGTCGCGACGCCGGTGAGCCCGGCGATGAAGCGCTTCACGTGAATGCTTACGAGGATGCCCTCACCCCGTGTGAGAGGAATGAAGGCATTCTCGCAGAGCAAGATCGCGAAGGGTGTCGGTGTTGGTGAAGATATGTCGCATTAATTGGGGATGTTGCGTGCAGAAACCGTATGACGGCTGGCGGTGCGATGAGCGACACTTCTCGAACCGTTGGCCGCCTCCCACCGCCCGCCGCGGCGGTTGAGGAACGACGCCGGGGTGTCGGCGCCGGGCCAGGAGGCGCGGTCGGTGCGCCACTCGGTGATGGAGGTCCGCGCGGTGCCGTCCGGGAGCGGGATCTCGCGGGAGGTATCGCCCTTGCCGGAGCGGACGATGACCTTGCCCTTGCGCGCCGAGAGCGGGACGTCGTCGTCCAGGGCGACGAGCTCGGCGATCCGGTCGGTCAACGGCGCACCCGATAGCGCAGGTGAAGCACCCGGTTGCCCTGAATCACCACGTCAGGATCCTCCAACAGGTGCTGCGCGTCGACCGACCCGAAGTAGCGCTTGCCGGACCCGAACACCACGGGTACGACGTCCATGCGCACCTCGTCGACCAGACCCGCGGCAAGCAGCTGGCCACCGACGTCGCCGGCGGCGACCTCGACCAAGCGGTCACCCGCGAGCTCCTGCGCCTTGGCCACGGCTGCCTCGACGCCGTCGACGAAGTGAAACGGCGCCTCGGGGTCCCAGCCCTCGGGCATCGGCCGGTGCGACACGACGACCACGTGGTCGATCCCGCCCGGCGGCTTGCCGCCCCAGCCGTCCGTCATGTCGAAGACGTGGCGGCCGACGATCGTGACTCCGATCTGGTCCCAGTACGCCCGGGTGTAGTCGTGGGACGTCTGCGACACCTTCAGCTCACCGCTCTCGTCCAACGGGACGTCACCGCTGGACAACCAGTCGAACAGCGGTCCGGGCTGGTCATTCTCGTCCGCGACGAAGCCGTCCACCGACACCGAGCTGTACATGACCACCTTGCCCACGGGGCTCTCCTCTACTTTGGGGTGCCCCAAATTAGCGTGTCGTGAGCTGTCGCTCTTGTAAGAAATCAATCGGCCGGCAGCGGCCAGCCGTTCATCACGTGGCCGGGATGTTCGCGCAGGAACCGCCGCCGGACTTCGACGTACCGGGTCGGTGTGAGCCCGGTGAACGCCCGGAACTCGTGGCCGAAGTGGGCTTGGTCGAAGTAGCCTGCGCCACCGGCGAGGTCGCCCCAGTCGATCGGTCCGGCGGGGTTGATCGCGAACACGGTGGCGGCGAAGCGGTAGGTGCGGGCCAGCCGCTTCGGCGTGACACCGATGAGCTCCTTGAACCGCTGTGCCAGATGAGTGCTGCTGACACCGGCCGCCACGCTCAGGTCGCCGATCGCCACCGCCCCGCTGGCCGCCGCGATGACGCTGCTCGTATGGCGGACCAGCCCCAGGCCGGCGGTCTCGCACAGCCGTCGCATCAGCTCCTCCTCGAGCAGCGTCAGCATCTCGTGCGGTCCGTCCGCCGTGGCCAGCCGGTCTCGCAGCTCAGCAACGGCGGGCCGGCCCCAAACCTGCTCCACCGTCACCGGCCGGTCACACAGCTCGGCCGCGGGCATCGGCAGGAACGGCGCCAGCCCCCACGGCTTGACGTGCACGCCGACGGACCGGGTCCCCGGCGGATAGCCGAACTCGAAGGCGCGGGTGGGCATGGTGACCACGCAGCCGTCGGCGTACTCGGCCGTCTCGATGTCGGTGCCGGCGCGGATGCGGAACGGCGCCCCGAGGTTGACGATGAGCAACGCCGACGGACTCGGCGGCAGCGTCAGCCGGGCGTACGGCGGCGCACCCTCCAGGTAGTAAAGGTCGTCGATCAGCCCGTCCAGCGGCGGTCGCGGCACTCTGGACATGTACTCCACGCCCACAGTATCGCCGACGCCCCGCCGGCATCGAGCGCCGGGATGTCCAGCCGCGCTGCCGCCGGAACGGGCGAGCGTCCGGCGTTACGCAGTCGGCAGGTCGGTGAGGTCCAGGCGCCGGTCGGTGCGCAGCCGGATCTCACCGTAGGGGGTCATGTTGGTGTGGAACGGTGAACCCGGGTTGGTGTCACATCTGTTGACGCTCAAAGCATGATCGCCGGTCACGAAGGTGTCGTCAGCACGTCAGGTGCTACTTCCGGAATCACTCGATTCCGGAAGTGGATCAGCCACCGGCTTCTGGAAACGCGCCTGAAGGCATGGCGCAGAACCCGCGGAGAGCTTCCGGCCTGGGTGCCGACGACGCTGACCTGCCATTCGTCCTTCAGCCGCTGCTCCACGACGGCGACCACCTCCGGGCAGGCGCCGAGCGGGAACACCGGCACCTGGTCGCGGCCGGCGTGCCGCATCAGGGCGTGCCACAGGTCGATGCCGGCGATGCGCTCCAGCCGGGCGCCGTACTTGCGGCGGATCGACCACACCACGCTGATGCCGTCGGCGTAGATGTGGCGGGGGTGCGGGCGGCGGCCGCGGCCGCGCTGCTGGCCCGCCTCGACACGGCGTGATGGTGCTGGCAGCGGGCGCGGGCGGTGATCAGAAGTCGTCGTCGAGCTGGCGGCGTGGTTGGCCTCCTGCTCCCGAACGTGTCCCTAGACATCCGAGCACGTTGTGGTGTCAAGCGATGGCTGATAGGCGAGGTGAAAACGCGACGGACTCGTCGTAGGTTCGGCGCTTTTGGAGGCAGTGATAAAGGCAGCCGATCAGGCGGTTGAACAGGTGCCGTAGAGCTGCGGTATGGGCGTCGTTGGCTGCTTTGCGATGGTCGTAGTGCGCCCGCGCCCCTGGTGAGGGCCGTAGTGCGGCGAACGCCCAGATGTAGCCAGTGGCGGCCAGGCGGTCGTTCTTCACCTTGCGGGTCATGATGTGCCGCGACGTGCCGCTGGCTCGGGTGACCGGCGCCGAGCCGGCATACGCCTTCAAGCCGCGAGCATCGGCGAAGCGGGTCCGGTCGTCACCGATCTCGGCCAGGATGCGGGCACCGATCAGCGGGCCGGCCCCCGGGAAACAGTGATGATTTCGGCGTCGGGGTGCCGGGTGGAGGCCTCCTCCACGAGGGTGGCCAGGTTCTGCTCGGCTGTGCAGGCCGCTTCGAGCTGGTTGAGCAGCGCGGTGAGCTGGTGACCCATGGCCTGCTTGACCAGATCAGGTAGACGCATGTGTTCGGCGCGGAAGATCGCGTGAAGTCGTTCGACGCCTTGGTCGACGTGGCGAACTCGCCCGGCCCGTTCGAGCGCGGCCCGCAGTTGCCCGCGGGTGAGGACGGCGGCGCGGGCGGGAGTGGGTGCCGGCGCGAGGATGACCCGGGCCTCGGCCCTGGTGACGCCGCCGTTGCGCAGGTGCGCAAACGCCTCCAGGGCGGCGGAGAAGTAGTCGTGCAACAGCGACCGGATCCGCTGGCCGAGAATGGTCGCCGACGCCGGCCAGCAGCTCCAGCAGCGCGCGCAGGCCTGCGGCGTCGTTGCTGATGCGGGTCTCGGCGACCCTGCCGCCGGTGCCATCGACGAGGGCGATGTCGTGGTGGTGTTCGGCCCAGTCGATCCCGCAAAACAGCTTCGCCAGTGCTCCTCCAAAGACAAGCAGCCGATCATCGGTGCAGCTCAAAACCGCAGCGAAGACGCGCGGCCCGCTAATCGAAGGACTCGCCGGTCCGACATCCGATCAGCCGTTCGCGACCCCAGCGATCCACGGGGCCTCCTGTTGCAAGAGCTCACCAGCTCGGCCGCGTTTAGGAGGTCGACCCCGCAGACGGGCTCGAACCACGAACACCACGCTCGTCGAAAAGCCGTAGTCGTGGCGGGCGAACGCCAGGAGGGCCGGTCTGGGGTCAGGTCTTGAAGACCCTCCCAAAGTCAGGCTCATCAGCCCGGCATCCATCGATCACAACGGCGGCGGATCACCCGATGAGCAGACACCGGCCCCGGCCGGTCTGGGGATAGGCATCCAATCCCCAGACCCCTGCCCGTGACGGCCAGGAGCAGGCAGCCCGTCACAGTGGGAGACCTGGGGCGATAGGGCTTAGCGTTACTTTTCGTACCGATGTTCCTCAACCCCCGATGCGACGTTCGCAGCGGTTCAAAATTTGAACTGGATGCGGCGTGCGATCGGCCAGACGATCGAAGCGCAGCACGGACATCGAAAGGAAATAATGGATCATGGACAGTGACAACAGCGTACTGACGGCGATTGGAAACACGCCGCTGGTGAGACTGCGCAGGGTCGTACCGGCCGGATGCGCGGAGATCTTCGTCAAGGTGGAGGGCCAGAACCCGACTGGGAGCATGAAGGACCGAATGGCCCAGTCAATGATCACGAGAGCCGAGGGCGATGGGCGGTTAAGGCCCGGTGACACCGTCGTCGAGTACACGGGGGGCAGTACCGGTGCCTCCCTCGCTCTGGTGTGCGCGGCCAAGGGCTACCGTCTGCGGATTGTCAGCTCGGATGCCTTCAGTGAGGACAAGCTGATCCAAATGGCGGCGCTCGGCGCGGAGCTCACCCTCGTGCCCAGCGAGAACGGGCTGATCACCAAGGCCCTCATCCAGAGCATGATCGAAACCGCCCGGGAGTTCAGCCGGCAACCGCGCACGTACTGGACCGATCAGCTGAACAATGCTGACAGCATCGTCGGCTACCACCCCATGGGCGAGGAGATTTGGCAGCAGACAGGGGGACGAGTCGATGCATTCGTCCACTCGATCGGGACGACGGCCTCACTTCGCGGAGCGATGACTCCCCTCAAGCGTCACAATCCAGCGCTTCGAGTCGTCGCGGTAGAACCAGCGGAGTCCGCCGTGCTCTCCGGCGGCCAGCCCGGCGCACACCGCATCGAAGGCATTGGCATCGGCTACCTTCCGCCGATGTGGGATCCCACCCTTCCGGATGACATCGTTCCCATCTCCACCGCCGACGCCGAGGAGATGGCCAGGCGTCTGGCTCGGGAAGAGGGATTATTCGCCGGGACGTCGTCCGGAGCAAATGTCCTCGCCGCCATCCAGCTCGGGCAGCGGCTGGGGCCGCAGGCCAGGGTCGCGACCCTGCTGGTCGACTCGGGGCTGAAGTACCTCAGCACCAAGGTGTACCAACGCTGATCGAGGCTCTTCCTGCGGTTGCCTCCACGGAGGTGGTGTACGAGTTTCCCAGGTAGAGGGCGTGGTGCCGTGAAATGAGGACGGCCATCGCGTGATCCTTCAGGTTGCGGGGGTTGAGGAACATCGGAACGAAAAGTAACGCTAAGCCCCATTATCCCAGGTCAGGTCCCCCGCTGCGGGCTGCCTGCCCCTGGCCGTCACAGGCAGAGGTCTCGGGCTTGAACGTCACGAGATCAGGTCCGGCATCTCGCGCCGCGGTAACGACCGGGGTCCTGTTCCTGCAGGTCGTGATGCTCCCTACGTACCTTTTTGCCACCCTGTCCAGCTGGGAGCCCAGCACAGCGGAACGGCCGGTCACGATAAGAACCATGATCACGTTCCCTTGGCGCCACTTTTCGTTCCGATGTTCCTCAACCCCCAAACACGGCTGTCGTGCCTGGTGACACACCGGCTCGCGGCGATCCTGTCAACGGATGTGACACCAGCCCGGGTTCACCGTTCGCTCCTACCGGACCCCCAGATGAATCCTGATCATCCGACCGCGGCGGGTCTGTCCCTCTGGCGGCTGTCCTTGGTCCTCCTGGTTGTACGAAGGAGTGTCGCAGCGGCGGAACACCGAACTCTTCGACGCCTTTGACCAGCGTCCCGATTCACCCACGGGAGGAGCGACCCGGGGGGCGGGCGACGGGTGGCCCGCCCCCCCCACTCTCCGGCCGCTGTCATTCGGCGCGCGACATGACCGTCGGGCTCGCGTCCGATGACTCCTTCGGGCTTGCCTAGAAGGACTTCGGCTCAAGGAACGAGCCCCATGTGTATTGGCCAGAGCTGTTGATTTGCCACGTGACCTGGCCGACCACCGTCTCCCAGCTGGGGTTGTCGGGGTCCAGCGAAGTGGTGTGGTCGTAGTAGTTGTTCCTGGGATCCAAACAGTCGATCCAGGTGTACCAGCCGGCGCCCAGGTAGAAATTCGTCCGCAGCGGCGTCACAGCGTGGCTCCAGGACTGCTCCCAGTCATAGTTGCCGGCGGCCAGGTAGATCCGACGGTCCACGCACGAGGTGTCCCAGTTGTCTATCGGCCATTGGGAAAGGTACTGGGTCTTGGAGTTGTACGCGGTCGTTCCCGCATCAGCGGCGACAGGTGCCGAAACGGACGCGGTCAGGACGAGGAATCCGCCTACGAGAAGGAGAAGTTTCTTTCGGTTCATCGTTGTCCTTCGATGCTCGGGTGTGGCCGATTCGAGCCAGGCACGCAGGCCGCCGAGGCCTCACTACGGAGAAGAGCGTCGCGCCGGGCGAACGCCCCGCGTCTACGTGCGCCTCGTCCAATGACCCCAGAAACAATGCGCTTCCGGCCATTACGGACTCCTTGTCGCTCGACGCTGGTGAAAGGTGGAACGGGGGACTCTTTGGGCGGCTTGCCACGTCAGCGGCGCGTTGTCCCGATCGGTATGGGATTCGCATGCGTCGGCGTACACCCGCTGGAGAGGCCGGGAGCAACTTGCGTGATGAAAGTCATGCTAACCAAGCAACTTTCATGACGCAAGCATGTGGGTAGACTGTGACGCATGCTGGGGAAGACCTACGACTCAGAGGTGTGTTCGATCGCACGCGCCCTCGAGTTGATCGGCGAACGCTGGAGCCTGCTGATCATCCGCGACGCCCTGTTCGCGGGAGCGACCCGCTACAGCGACTTCCACCGCCGCCTGGGCATCGCGACCAACATCCTCAAGACCCGCCTCGACGGCTTCGTCGAGACCGGGATCATGCGGCGCCACCGGTATTCCGAGCAGCCCGAACTTTACGAGTACCTGCTGACCGAAAAAGGGCGTGCGC
Organism: Streptosporangium sp. G12; assembly: GCF_052983175.1. Taxonomy (NCBI): domain Bacteria; kingdom Bacillati; phylum Actinomycetota; class Actinomycetes; order Streptosporangiales; family Streptosporangiaceae; genus Streptosporangium; species Streptosporangium sp. G12. The sequence goes on from NZ_JBRIQO010000015.1 coordinate 149,199, forward strand.
TCGCACCCGCACTGGTCGCCCTCACCGAATGGGGCGACCAGTGGTCAACCGACGGCGAGCCGCCGATCCTCTACACCCACGCGGAGTGCGGCGCCGGAATCACCCAGCAAACGGTATGCGCCCACTGCGGCCGCGTGGACGACCCAACCGAGATCCACGCCACGATCGGCCCCGGAATGCCCCCCGACCGAATACCCCGAAACGCCTGATCTTCGCCGGGCCCGCACAAAACACCAGCGGCTCGCCACCGCTGAGTGGTCGGCGCCGTTGAGACAGCTGCTCACGTGTACTGCGCCGACGCTCAGGCTCGCATCCCTCGGCAATGAACTCGCCGACCTCCGTCTTCGAAGCCGTTCAGGCCGTCGGTGTCGGCGCAGGCGATGAGGATGTCGCGCACGCCGCGGTTTTTCAGATCGGTCATTACCGAGGTCCAGAAGCGGGCGGATTCGCCGGCGGTGGCGTGGTCGAGCGGGGTCTTGGCCGGCCAAATCCCGAGGACGTGCTTCTCGCCGTCGGCGTCGATGTCCGACCGCGAGGTAGGCAGGCCTGGCCTGGACGCTGTGGTCGTCTCTGGCTTTGACCACAATGGCGTCCAGGAATTCCTTCAACATGGCCGGAACCGGGCAACCCCATGTGGGGTGGCGATGGCCGCGATCCATCCCTTCAGCGCGCGGACATCGACGGCACGATTCAGGCGCCGGCGCCGCCGTCCACCGGCACGATCGCGCCGGTCACCATCGAGGCCCGGTCGCTGAGCAGCCACGCGGCCACCTCGGCGACCTCACGAGGCTCGGCCATCCGGCCGAGCGGGATGCCCGCGTTGATGCGCTCGACGGTACCCGGGGACGCCGCCTCCCACGTGTCGATCATCTCCGTCGCGGTGCCGCCGGGGGTGATGCCGTTCACGCGGATCCCCTGCCGTCCCCAGGTCACGGCGGCAGTCTCGGTGATGCTGTTGAGCGCGCGCTTCATCGCGCCGTACGCGGGAAGCTCCGGGTTCGCGCGGCGGCTGCCGATGCTCGAGGTGTTGACGATCGCCCCGCCACCGCCCCGGCGCATGAGCGCGGCCTCGGCCGTCATCGCGGTCCAGTGCGCGCGGAAGTTCACCGCGAACTGCTCCTCGACGTCCTCGTCGCTCGTCGTGTCCAGCGGCCCGGGCCGCTGGATCGCCGCGCCGTTGTTGAACGCGCCGTCGAGCCGTCCGTGCAGCTCCTCGACGTGATCGACCGCCGCGCGGACACTCGCCCGGTCAGCAAGGTCCACTGTCACGGCATCCGCGACGCCGCCGCCGGCGCGGACCTCGGTGACGATCCGCTGGAGGGCGTCGGTGCTGCGGGCTGCGAGCACCACGGCGGCACCTTCGGAGGCGAAAAGCCGGGCCGCGGCCGCCCCGATGCCGCGGCTGGCACCGGTGATGAACACGACCTTGCCGGTGAGCAGGCCGATGGGTGCGATTTCGATGGTCTTCGTCATGACGACAGCGTCAGGCCGGCCTCCCGGCCGGATACAGGCACAGGCGGTACCAGGATCCGTCGCCGCCCGGCGTGCACACTGGGGGTATGGACAAGCAGGAGCTCGGAGCCTTCCTCCGGAGCCGCCGCGAGCGGCTCCGGCCGCGTGACGTCGGCCTGCCCTCGGGTTCGCGACGCCGGACACCGGGTCTTCGCCGCGAGGAGGTGGCGGTCCTCGCCCACATCTCCACGGAGTATTATGTCCGGCTCGAGCAGGGCAGGGCACCGCGCCCGTCGGGCGAGGTCCTCTCCGGGATCGCGGGCGCGCTGCGGCTGACCGACGCCGAGTCCGATCATCTCCACGTCCTGGCGGGCACCGCGCCCAGCCGTAGCGGACTGCACCGGCGCGACGTCCGGCCGAGCATCCTCACGCTCCTCGAACGGCTGCCGCAGACGGCCGCTTTCGTGACATCCGCCGCGTTCGAGGTGCTCGCGTGGAACGATCTCGCGGCCGCGCTCATGGAGGACTTCTCCGCCCTCGCCCCCAAGGACCGCAACCTCGCGCGCCGGGCGTTCCTCGGCTCGGCGCGCACCGACGCGGCGCTGTACGGGATCTCCGACGCCGCGGAGTTCCGGCACCACGCCGTCATGGGGCTTCGATCCGCCCTCGCCCGGTACCCGTCCGACCCCGCGGTGATCAACCTCGTCGACGAACTCCGCGACGGCAGCCCCGAGTTCGCCCGGCTCTGGGAACGACACGACGTGCAGGCCGCACCGATGCTCACGAAGACCTTCCGTCACCCGGTCGTCGGGGAGATCACCGTCGACTGCGACTCACTCACGCTCACCGACCGTGACCAAAACCTCGTGCTCTACAGTGCGCCGTCAGGATCCCGTGACGCCGAGGTTCTGGCTCTTCTGAACGTATTGGGAGCCGAGAGCGTCAACGCGAGCAGATCGCTTTGACGGAGGGGGACCTGCTGTGCGTCCAGGAGGTCGACCGCCTCGGCCGCAACCGTCCACCCCCGTCACGACCACGGCCGGGTGCGCCGGTACTGTCCGGGCGGCATGCCGAACTCCCGTTTGAACGCTTTGGCGAAAGCGAACTCCGAGGAGTACCCGCCGCTCTGCGCGACCACGCGTAGCGGCGCCTCGCTCGTGGCGAGAAGCCGGCCGGCCACGGTCATCCGCCACCACGTCAGGTACGCCATCGGTGGCTGCCCCACGACGGCCGCGAACCGCCTGGCGAAGGCCGCCCGCGACAACCCGGCGCGGGCGGCGAGCGCCTGCACGGTCCACGCGTGGGCGGGGTTGCGGTGCAGGGCGTGCAGCGCGCCGGCGATCGCCGGTCCGGGGCTGAGCGAGACCGCGCTCGCGGTGGCACCGGGCGGGCTGTTGATCGTGTACGGCTGGCTGGACCCGCGACCGGCCCCCCTGCCGCTGAACTGGCCGCTGACCGTGCACGGCTTCAACGTGGATCTCATCACCGCCGACCCGGAGCGCCTGGCGCGCGCCGGGGCCTTCATCGGGGCGGGCCTGCGCACCGGGACACTCACCCCCGTCATCGACCGCACGTTCGACCTGGCCGATGTCGCCGAGGCCCACCACCACCTGGAATCGAACACTCAGTTCGGCAAGATCGTCGTCACCGTCCAGCACTGAACCGGTCCCGGACGCACCCCGAGGTCCAGGCGAACCCACCGGGCCAGAACCCCTGGCGAGCGTCCAGGGCGCGGGGCGCGAGCTTGGGGGCGTCGTCGCGGCGGACGACGGCGGGGCCGAGTCCGAGCTGGGTGAAGAAGCGGGCGATCGGCGCCCCGCGGCCGGCCTATGTCGCCCAAGCGAAACGGAACGCGGGCGTGAGCACGTTGGCCCCGAAACTTGGTTGCCGAAGGTGGCGCGGGCGGGACGGGTGCGGAAGACTGCCTCGATGGCTGCTGAGTACGCCCAGAGTGACCGGTTCCGTGGTGCCCGCATCCACCTGTGCGACCTTTCCGGTCTCGAGATCCGCGATTGCGAGGTCAGCGGCCTGAAGATCGTCGACTGCTATGGGAGCGACGTCTACCTCGGTGGCGACTTCGAGCGTCTCGTCGTCAACGACATCGACGTGACCGCCTACGTCGAGGCCGAGCTCGACCGGCGGCACCCCACGCGGGTGCTGGCGCGTGAGGCCGCGTCCCCCGACGACTACCGGGCTACTTGGGATGCCATCGAGGCGCTGTGGGCGGCGACACTCGACCGCGCCAGGCTGTTGCCCGAGGCCAAGCTGCACGAGCAGGTCAACGGCGAGTGGTCGTTGGTCGAGACCCAACGGCACCTGCTGTTCGCCGGCGATGCCTGGCTCGGCAATGCCGTGCTGGAGGAGGAAGCGCCGTACCATCCGTTGGGCTTCCCTTACGGCGGGATGCCGTCCGACGCGACGGCGAAGCTCGGTCTCACCCTCGACGCCACCCCGACACTCGACGAGGTGCTCGCGCCGCGGCTCGCCCGCATGGCCACGATGCGGCGTGTCGTCGACGGGCTCACCGAGGCCGAGCTCGATCGGGTATGCGGTCGCAGGCCGGCGGACCCGTATCCCGACCAGGAGTACGTCGTGCGCCGCTGCCTCAAGGTGGTGCTGAAGGAAGAGGCCGAGCATCACCGCTATGCGGTGCGCGACCTCGCCGTGCTCGAGGCCGGTGCCTGAACCGGCGCCGACCCGGCCGGAAATGACCTCCAGCCGCATTGCGTGCTGCTAGGACGGTCATCTAGCGGTTACGTCGACCAAAGACCACACTAAAGCGCCCAATTCAGCATCTACCACCCAAAAGGCTCTACTGTCCTTCGTGAGCACCCCACTTCGAGTGGCTCGATTACCTGCGCACGGGCCGGCTCAATGAAGTCCTTGACCGGCGTCCAGTTCCCAACGAGCTCGTTCTCGTCCGGCACACGCGCCACGCGGCATCCGGCTCTCTCGCGAAGCGGTCAGTCGAGCCGCCGCATACCTCACGAATCCGGATCAATACTGGCCACACACGATCGCCGACGTCGGACAATCCGAGAAAGATCCCTTAGTGGTCCGTCAGCGGTGTCGCTGACCTGGGTGAACTCAATCGCGTGTACCTGGCTGCACGACTCTTACCGACAACCCGGCTTCACCGCGGAGGAGCCGAACGGCCGCTACGTGGGCGACATCACCTGTCTGCCCGTCGGTGGCGGCGCGTTCCTCGTTCGGCGGGCGGGCCAGGGAAACGGAGTGGCCGCAAGGTCAGCACCGCGCCCCGGTCCGACCCGACAACGTGGATGATCATGTTGATTGAAGCCGGGTGATGTCCGACGGGCGCGAACTGATGTGAGGACATGGGCAAGCCGCCGTCGGACGTCGATGTTCTGGTCGAGCGCTGGACCCTGCCGCGAGATGAGTGGAACCTTCTCACCGGGTGCGACGGCGGGGGCCGCGTCGGCCGGATGCGCTGTGAGCCGCCCGCCGCTCAGCCGGAGCGCTCAGCCGCCCACGCGCCGAGGCTTTCTTCGGTGAGGACCTGGTCCAGCGCGGTGGCCGCTGCCCCGTGCAAGGCTCCGTCCTCGCCGAGGACGGCAGCCACCACCGGTGGCGGGTCCAGGCGGCGAAAGCTCATCAGCCCGTCGGCCAGGGCCGAGTCGAACTCCGTGGCGGCTGCGGAGCGCAGCGGTTCGGCGAAGCCGCCGAGCGTGACGATACCGGGATCCAGGGCGTTGATCAGTCCGGCGAGGCCGCGGCCGAACCCGCTCGCGGCCCGTCCCACCGCGGACCGGACCGCCGCGTCCCCCTTCGCTCTGGCCAGGGCCGTCTGCGCGTAGCTGCGCGGGTCGCGAGGCGGCGGCTCTCCGAGGTGACGGGCGATGGCCCGGCCGTCGACTGCGAGGTCCCAGCAGCCCAGCGCGCCACACGGGCAGCGCAGCGCGGGATCGCCGAGCGGGAGATGGCCGAGCTCGCCGCCGGTGCCGGTCGCGCCCGTGACAGGGCGGCCGTCCACGACCAAAGTGCCGCCCACGCCCACCTCGATCGTGACGTGCAACGCCGTGCCGACCTCGGACCCGGCGCCGTAGCGGGCCTCGGCGGCGCCGGCCAGCGTCGCGTCGTTGCCGACGAACAGCGGCAGGCGCGGCTCGGGTGCCAGTGCGGCGAGGTCCACCGCGTCCCAGCCCAGTGCCGCGGACTGCACGACCCGGCCGTGCCGCACGGTCGCGGCGACCGCCACCGACACGGCCCGGACGCGGCCCCCGTGACGTTCGTGCACCCGCCGTACCGCCTCCGCGATCGTGCGGATCACCTGGCCGGGGTCGCGGCCGGCGTGCGTGGCCGCCTCGGCGAGGCGCGGCCTGCCGTCGAGCTCCGCGACCGCGATCCGCCAGTCCTCCTGCCGTACGTCGACGGCGACGACGACCGGGCCGTCCGGATGCGGGCGCAGGACGGTCGTCGGGCGGCCCCGGCCGGAGACGGCGGCCGGGCTCTCGACGAGCAGCGCCAGCTCGCGCAGCCGCGCGGTGATCTCGGTGGTCGACCCCGTGGTGAGGCCGAGCCGCTGCGCCACGCCCGCCCGGGTCACGCCCGGCTCGCGGCGCATCTCCTCAAGCACGGCCAGCGCGCCGCGCCAGCGGGCGTCCCGCGCGCGGACGGACCGCGCGCGGCCTGCGGGGCTTGTCATGGGTGCCGACGCCTCCTATATCCTCGTGTAACGAGTTTATCCGAGGGGGCCCCTGTGCGGCGACAACGGCTGGATCTCGAAGCGCTCGAAGCGGTGCTCCTGGACATGGACGGCACCCTCGTCGACTCCGACGCATCAGTCGAACGTGCCTGAACGCCCTGCGCCACCTCCTGACGGTCCGGCGCCGGCTGGCCGGGCTCCTCGCCGTGACCGACGCGGTGACCAGGCAGGAGGCCGGCGCACCGGTGACCGCCTACCGCCGGGGCGATCCGCGGGCGGTGGCGAACCTGCGCGACACGCCGTCGGCCGAGGTGGAGCCGCCGGTGCCCGCAGTGTTCGACAGCGACGATCCGGCGGTCACCGCCGACCGCCCCAAGTGCGGCCGGGTCCGCCTCGCGCCGCAGCAGGCGCTCCTGCCAGCGGCTCGATGACCGGCGGACGGCATTCCTCGTCACGGCACTGCCGCCGGCGCTCGCCCATGACGAGGTCGAGCCCGTAACGGACCCCGCAAAGGCCGATCGATCGAAAGGACGACACGATGTCTCATCCGGTGACCCCGTTCCGCCTGCACGTCCCCGAGGCCGATCTGCGCGATCTGCGCGACCGCCTGGCCCGTACCAGGTGGCCGGAGAAGGAGACCGTGGATGACTGGTCCCAGGGCGTCCCGCTCGCCTACCTGCGGGAACTGTGCCGCTACTGGGCCGAGAAGTACGACTGGCGGGCCACGGAGCGGCGGCTGAACGCGCTGCCGCAGTTCCGCACGACCATCGACGGGCTCGGCATCCACTTCGTGCACGTGCGCTCACCGTACGAGGACGCGCTGCCGCTCGTTCTCACGCACGGCTGGCCGGGCTCGATAGTGGAGTTCTTGAAGGTGATCGGCCCGCTGACCGACCCGTCGGCCCACGGCGGCGACGCGGCCGACGCGTTCCACGTCGTGTGCCCGTCGCTACCGGGCTACGGGTTCAGCGACAAGCCGGTCGGCACCGGCTGGGGCGTCGAGCGGATCGCCGCCGCGTGGGTCCGGCTCATGGCCCGGCTGGGCTACGACCGGTACGGCGCCCAGGGCAGCGACTGGGGCACCAGCATCACGACGAGCATCGGCCGGCAGGACCCCGGGCACGTGGCGGGCATCCACCTCATGCCGCCCCTCGCCGCCCCCGACCCGGCCACGATGGACGACCTCACCGACGCCGAACGCGCCGCGCTGGCCGCGCTGGAGCAGGCACAGGAGTGGGAGGACGGTTACTCGCTGGAGCAGTCCACCCGGCCGCAGACCATCGGCTACGGCCTCGTGGACTCCCCGGCGCTGCTGTGCGCGTGGATCGTGGAGAAGTTCCGCTCCTGGACAGACTGCGACGGGCATCCGGAGAACGCCCTCGGCCGCGACGAACTGCTGGACAACCTCATGCTCTACTGGCTGCCGGGCACCGGCGCGTCGGCCGCCCAGCTGTACTGGGAGAGCTTCAAGCAGGTCCAGCGGCGCTTCGCGGACGCGACGACCGACGTGGTGACGGTGCCGGCGGGATGCTCGATCTTCCCCAAGGAGAACCCGCGCCCCTCCCGCCGATGGGCCGCCAAGCGCTTCACCGACATCCGGCACTGGAACGAGCTGGACCGGGGCGGCCACTTCGCCGCCTTCGAACAACCCGAGGCGTTCGTGGACGAGGTACGGACGTTCTTTCGCCTGGTCCGCTGAGTCCCGGTGGCCCCCGAACAGCGCCCGCGGCGCGCTACGGCGCCTGTTCGCCGGGCCACCCTGGCCGAACGCGCCTAGGAGCGGCAGAGACGGCGGTGCGTGTGACGATGGGAGGGTGACGCAGACGATGACCGCCTGGGTGGTCCGCCGCCCCGGCCCCATGGCCACCCACCCGCTGGAGCGGGTACGGCTGCCCGTGCCCGAGCCCGCCCCCGGTGAGGTGCTCGTCCGGGTCGAGGTGTGCGCCGTCTGCCGCACCGATCTGCATCTGGCCGAGGGCGACCTGGCCCCCCGGCGGCCCGGCACGGTGCCCGGGCACGAGGTGGTCGGGCGCGTCGCGGCCTGCGGCCCCGGAGCCGAGCGGCTCTCCGTCGGCACCCGGATCGGCGTGGCCTGGCTTCGCTCCGCCTGCGGTGAGTGCCGTTACTGCACCCGGGGCCGCGAGAACCTCTGCCCGTACTCGCGCTACACCGGCTGGGACGCCGACGGCGGCTACGCCGAGTACCTGACCGTGCCGCAGGACTTCGCCTATCCTCTGCCCGAGGACCAGCCCGCCGAGAAGCTGGCCCCGCTGCTGTGCGCGGGCATCATCGGCTACCGGGCACTGCTCCGCGCAGAGTTGCCGCCAGGCGGGCGGCTGGGCGTGTACGGGTTCGGCGCCTCGGCCCACCTCACCGCCCAGGTCGCCCTCGCCCAGGACGCCACGGTGCACGTGCTGACCCGCTCCGCCTCCGCCCGCGGGCTCGCCCTGGAGCTGGGCGCCGCCTCGGCGGGCGGCGCCTACGACGTTCCTCCCGAACCGCTGGACGCCGCCGTCCTGTTCGCCCCGGTCGGCGACCTCGTCCCGGTGGCGCTGGCCGCCCTGGACCGCGGCGGCACCCTGGCCGTCGCCGGAATCCATCTCACCGACATCCCGCCGCTGGACTACTCCGACCACCTGTTCCAGGAGCGCACGCTGCGCAGCGTCACCGCCAACACCCGCGCCGACGGCCGGGCCCTGCTGGAGCACGCCACCCGCCATCCACTGCGCGTCACCACCACCGCCTACGACTTCGAGCAGGCCGACCAGGCGTTGGCGGACCTGGCCGCCGACCGTGTCACCGGCGCCGCCGTCCTCCGTGTCGGCGATCGATCACCTGCCGCAGATCGCGGTGTCGGGTAGGCGGGTCAGCCGGTGGAGGGGACACGTGCCGGGAACGGGGTGAGCTCGGCGACGTTGTCGGTCAGGTGGCAGGTGAGGAAGCGGCGGACGTCGGCGTAGCTGGCCCGGCCCAGCTCGACCGCGCCGACGATGGTGGCGAAGTGGTCGTCCAGCAGGCTCCGTCGTACGGGAAAGCCCGGCACCCGGCGGCACCGCGGCCCGCCCCCTGCGGAGATCGTCTACGCCCCCCGTGGAGCAGGAAGGGCCTCGAGATCACGGATCGGGCAAGGACACCCGATGGTCAACGCGATGTAGACTATTCACATCATGGCAAGTACATCGGGTGGAGGTCGCGACGTCGAGCACCTGGCGTCCCGGCTGCGGATGCTGACCCTGCAGCGTTCGGACGCATGGCTGGACCTCGACCTCACGCTGCCGCAGCTGCGCGTGTTGTTCGCCGTCCGTCGCCGAAACGGCTGCACGGTCTCAGAGCTGGCCGAAACCCTCGGACGGCGACTCGCGGCCACGTCCGCTCTGGTGAACCGGATGGTCCGCGCCGGGCTTCTGTACCGGGTGAGCGATCCCGACGATCACCGGCGGATACGGCTGAAGCTCACCGACGAGGCGGAACGGATGCTGACGACGACGGACCAGCGGTCGGCGGAGAGGTTCGCGGCCATCTTGGGACGCATGAGCGCGCAGGGCCGGACGGCGCTGGCCGGCGCCCTGAACGAGCTCATCGAGCTCGTGTCGTCGGACCTCTCCGAAGACCGCGCACCGGGCCCCGACCCCTACCGCACGGAAGAAGGACCCTCATGAGCACGTATCCGTACCGCAACCCCTATGAGGGCCTATCCGAAACGATCGACATCAAGGCCGTCCGCGACGCCGGTTTCCGGCAACACCGGTTCGATACCGGGGTCGTGCGGCTCAATTACGTGGTGGGCCCGGACAACGGACCTCCGCTGGTCCTGCTGCCGGCGCAGATGGGGACCTGGGAGAGCTACCAGCGGGTACTGGTGCCGCTGTCACGGCGGCTGCGGGTCTACGCGGTCGACGTGCGCGGGCACGGCACGTCGAGCTGGACCCCGGGCGAGTACTCCTGGAAACACCTCGGCGCGGACATGACGGCCTTCCTCTGTGAGGTCGTGCGATCCCCTGCCGTCATCGCCGGCAATTCCTCCGGCGGGCTCCTCGCCCTGTGGTGCGCGGCCAACCTCCCCGACCAGGTCGCCGCGGCGATCCTGGAGGACGCCCCGGTCTTCTCCGCGGAGATGCCCCGCTTCCGTGACCGCGACCGCTTCGTGTACGGCGGGCTGAAACACCTCGTCGACACCCTCGGTGACCCCCGCCACCGCGATCTCGCCGACTACTTCCGCGGCCTGACGCTCCCGGTCTCCGAAACCCGGGAGAAGCGCGTCCCGGACTGGTTCGTCTCCTTTCTGTCCCGCCGCGTCCAGGCATTCCAGACTCGCCATCCCGGCCGGCCGGTGGACATCCCTTACTTTCCTCTCAAGCTCCGTCTGCTGCTCAAGTGCCTGTCCATGTACGACGTGGACTTCGCGCGGGCCTTCGTCGACGGCCGGTTCTACAAGGGACTCGACCACGCCGACGCGCTCACTCACGTGTCGTGCCCGCTGCTGGTGCTGCACGGTGACTGGCGGCGCGTGCCGGGCCGCGGCCTGATCGGCGCGATGGACGACGAGGACGCGGCCCGGATCAGGCGGCTCGTACCGCACAGTCGATACAGGAAGATCAAAGCCAATCACGTGATCCATATGTCGAGACCCCGCCGGTACGTGGAAGCGGTGAACACCTTCCTCGGGGAGGAGGTCCTGGGCGAGGGCGCCCCGTAGCCGACCTCCGCACCGCATCCCCGCCCCTGGGGCTGCCGGCCGGTTCGGTCAGCGTTCCTCCAGCACCTCGGTGACCGGACGGCGGACGCCCTGGCTGTCGTCGAAGGTGATGCCCAACCGCATGATCATCTGGGGGTACTCCTGCGAGCACAGCTCCTGGCGCAGGAACTCCCGCAGGTGGAACATCTCCAGCGCCTGGGTGTGGAAGGCCGCGCTGAGACCGTAGGCGGAGGCGTGCAGCAGGATCCGTTGCAGTGCCTGGCCGGCCGCGATCCAGTCCTGGCGGGTGTCGCCCCTGGTGGTCAGGACCGCCACGACGCCGGTGGAGGCGGAGAAGGACTGGTCGGCGTCGCTGCCCCAGGGGCGGCCGTGGGCGTAGTCGCGCTGGGCGAAGTGCGGGTGGGTCTGCCGGGGGGCGCGCGGATAACTCTCGGCCGGCACGCCGTCCTTGCGAGGGCTGCCCGGCGGCCGCGCCCAGCCGATCACCTCCAGCGACAGCGGCCGGTCCTGGGACTGCACGTCCTGGGCGGCGCAGGTGATCGCGGAAAGCACCCGGATCGCCGGCTCGGAGCGGACCGGCGTCAGCCGCACCCCCTCCCCGCCCGCCTCGGCCACCAGCGCCTCGAGCAGACGTTCCGGGACGGGCAGCTCCGTGAAGCCGGCCCGGTGGGTGCGGCGACGCTCGATCTCGGCGTGCAGCAGCCGGGTGTCCTCATCGGCGGCCACGGCCGCTCCCGGCCGCACCGTGGCCAGCAGGGCCGGCCGGTCGGGATCGGGCAGCACGCGCACCTGCGGCTCGTGACCGAGCACGCGCAACGCCAGACGCACGTTCGTCAGGGCCGCGCCGCAGCTGATCAGCAGCTCCCGGCCGCCGGGATCGCCGGCGCGCAGCTTCCTGTCGCTGTCGGCACGCAGTGCGATCTCGTCGCCGTCGACGCCGAAGGACCAGGGCTGGGTGTTGTGCACCGACGGCGCCCACGTGGCGGCCCGGACCGCCGTACGGAGCAACGAGGTGATCTCCTCGGTTGTATGGGCGTTCATGATGTCACCTCTGTCACAGGAACGGCGGAACGGGGGCCAGGTCATCGGATCGGCAGGTGAGGGCGTTCTCGACGTCGAGGACGCCGTCGATCTCGCGCGCCGCCGCGACCAGGGGTGCGATCTGTGACCGGAAGGCGATCCGGCCTCTCAGCGTGAGCACCCCCGCCTCGACGCCGACGGTCATCGTCTCGGGGTTGACGGCGAGCCGCTCACAGATCTCGGTGACCTCGCGTTCGATCTCCTCGGCCGGACGGACGAAGATCTTGAGCAGATCGCTCTGGTGGACGGTGCCGGTGAAGCGCCCGGTGACCGCGTCGATCACCGGCAGCTGCTTGATCCGATGCCGGTGCATCAGCCGCGCCGCGTCCCGGACGGTGGCGTCCTTCGTGATGGTGATCGCAGGGGTGGTCATGATCTGCCTGGCCGTACCACCCGCGGCCTTGCGATGCTCCTGACGTCTTTTGCGACTGTCGAAGACGCTGCCGGTGCGCGCACCGGAATCGGTCTCCTTGAGCAGGAGATCATCGTCGGCGACCACCCCGATCGGGTGATCGTCGGCGTCGATGACGGTGAGCGCGCCGACCTTGAAGCGCCGCATGGCGTCGACCATCTCGGTGAACGTCGCCTCCGGCCGCACCGCGATCGCCACGGCGCCCATGATTTCCCTGACCTTCATGACGCACCTCCTCACTGCAACCATCGCAAAGCGGTCCGGAAAGCGTCAGCGGCGAAAGTCCCCCGATCAGAGGGACTTATGGTCTGTTTCGTTCCGGGCGGGCCGGCCTACTCGCTTGGCGCGGGCCTTGGCTCACCGAGCCCGAAGTCCGGTCTCATCCTGCGGGGACATGGGAGGGCAGGACCGGGACCAGGCGGAACATTCCCGTCATCAGCTCGGGCGGCTCCTGGCGCTCGATGACGCGGCCGGCCACGGCCCGTAGCACGTCGGTGGAGGTCATCATCCCGGCCAGCCGGTGATCCTTTCCGATGACCCCGATCGCGTCGACGCCGGCGTCGAGCATCGCGGCCACCGCGTCGGCCAGGGGCGTGCCGGGCGTGGTGTGCGGGCGGCGGCGATCGGCCAGCAGCGCGCGAACCCGCACCTGTGACTGCTCGACCGGGCCACCGGACCAGTGGGCGGTGAGATCCTCGCGGGTCAAGATCCCGCGCAGGCAGCCGTGCCCGTCGAGGACCGGCAGGTGATGAACCCCCGCACGACGCATGATCTCCCACGCCAGCAGCGGAGACTCCTCAAGATCGACGGCGACCAGGGTCCGGCTCATCACCTGCGCCACCGTGAGGGCACCGATGTCCATCACGCCTCCCCCCGGGCCCGTACCACCGCGACAGGACAGCGGGCGTGATGCAGGACGCCGTGACCGACCGAGCCCAGCACCGCCGAGCCGAACCTGCCCAGCCCCCGCGAGCCGACGACGACCAGGTCCGCGGCGGCCGAGGCCTCACAAAGGACACCGACCGGATGCCCGCAGACCAGCGTCTGCTCCACCTCGACCCGCGGGTACTTCTCCCGCCACGGGGTGAGCGTGCCGGCACACACCTGCCGCTCAGCGGCGAGGATGTCCTCGACCAACGGCGTGTAGACCAGGGCGCCCGGTCCCACCGCGGGCATCTGCCAGGTGTGGACCGCCTGCAGCCTGGCACCGCGCCGGGCGGCCTCCTCGAAGGCGTACTCCAGCGCCACCGCCGAATGATCGGAGCCGTCGAAGCCCACCACGACCCGGTCGTAGGTCCGCTCCGGTAAGCCCCTGACGACCACCACCGGGGTGGCCACGTGCCCGGCCAAAGCCAGGGAGACCGATCCGAGCAGCAACCCGGTGAACCCGCCCAGCCCGCGGCTGCCCAGCACGACCTGCTCGGCGTCCTCGGCCTCGCGCCGCAGGACCTCACTCACCCGGCCCGCCTCCAGCAGGGTCTCCACCTCCAGATGTGGCGCACGCCCCCGCGCCAGCGCGGCCGCGCCCTCCAGCACCCCCTGGCCGTGCTCGGCGACGGAATCACGAAAACCCGGCGGGGTCTGGAGCGGGATGTCGCCGGGCCACGGCTCACACACATGAACGATCTTCAAGGCGCACCCACGCCGCACCGCGTCATCAACGGCCCATTCGACCGCACCGTCCGCGGGAGACGACCCATCCACACCCACCACCACATGCGCTGCCATACCGACCTCCTTGGCTTCTCCCCTCCATTCCACCGGCCGGCGGCGCTTTCCACAGCGGCCCAAAGACCCGTCCGTCAGGGACTTCCGACCTCCGTCACCAGCCCGCCACCAGCCCGTTCTCCCGAGGGGCCGACCGCCGGGCGGGCCTCGCGGTGCCCTCCCGGGGCCCTCCCGGGGCCCTCGCCTACCCGGTGGGCGGCGTGGGCGAGGAGCCGTGCTCCTCGGAGGACGGCACGACGGCCACGGGGCAGGACGCGTGCCTGACCAGGGATCCGGGGATCGCTCCGAGGTGGCCGGTGCGAGACGCCGTCCGGCCCCTGCCGACCACGACGAGGCCGGCCTCGGCCGACGAGACCAGCAGAGCCTCCCTGGGCGCGGTCGTGGCCGAACGCACCTCGAGGCGGACGTCCGCGTACTTCCGCCGCCACGGTGTGAGACGCTCCTCCACCCGCTCGCGGCAGACCCGGGCCGAGTCTTCGAGATCGGGAACGTGGGCCATGGCGATGCCCCATGCCAGCGAGCGCGGATGACCGGCGTGCACCACCCACAGGGGCAGATGCCGCAGGGCCGCCTCCTGGAACGCGAAATCCAGCACCGCGTCGGCCGTGGTGTCCCTGACCCCCACGACGACGGGCCTCGGCTGCGGGAGTACGGGCACCTGGCCCGCCTCACGCACGACGATCACCGGAGATCGGGCGCGGGCCGCCACGAACGCCGCGACAGAGCCGATCATGAACCGGGCGGTCACCCCCTGGGCGTGGGCGCCGACCACGAGCAGTTCCGCGTCGGCGGACAGCTCGACGAGCCGCCGCGCGGCCGAGCCCTCGTGAAGGTCGGTCACCACCTCGACGATCGCGGAGTGCGCGTGGGCGCATTTGGCGCCGTGGAGCAGCACGTGCTCGGCCGCCTTGCTCAGATGGAGCCTGGCCTCGCCGTCGGCCTCGCCGTACGGCCACCGCCACGCGTAGGCGACGGTGAGCGGGAGCCTGCGGCACTCCGCCTCCTCCGTCGCCCGTTCCAGGGCCCGCAGGGAGAAGTCCGAACCGTCATAGCCGATGACGATCCCGCGTTGTTTCGTCATGGTCCTCACCTCTGTTCCATCGTTCGGCGATGCCGAGCTTCATCAGCAGGGCGGAAGATCCCGTCCTCGGAGAACCTTCCGCCTTTCGGCACGGGACCGCACCCGCCGGCCGGCCCGGGACGGGCCCGCGGATGATCCGGGCGGCGCGCGAAGGTCATTCACCCCGTCGCGCCGCGGCGGCGGACCCGGGGACCAGCCGCACCGCGGTCACCTTGTACTCCGGGCATGACGTCACGGTGTCCGCGTGATCGGAGGTCAGGGTGTTGACCCCGCCGGAGGGGAAGTGAAAGGCGCAGAAGACCTGTCCGGGCACCGGGACGTCCACGCCGGTTGGCCGGCGCGCGGAAGGCGTCGAAATGGCCGGCCGGACCCATACCTTCATCATGGACCCGCTCCCTCCACCCCATCGGGTTCCATGGATCCACCCGGGAGGGACTTTTAGTCCTTGACTACCCTTTCTCGACCTTTGGTGAGGTGTTTCGCCTCTCGGCCTGCCCGGGCGGCCGTCGAGGCGCTGTGACCATCCCAGCGCGATGAGATCCACACGCTCCGCCGCCACGTCAGCTCAGCGGTGGCTCGAAGTGGCGGGCGAACCAGTCCCGGGTGAGAGCCGCGACGCGCTCAAGCGCTCCAGGCTCCTCGAACAGGTGTGTGGCGCCAGGGACGATCTGGAGCATGTTCTCGCAACGCAACCGCCTCTGTGCCGCCCTGTTGAGGCCGATCACCGCCTCGTCGCGGCCTCCCACGATCAGGAGGGTCGCCGCCCGCACCGCGGGAAGTCGCGGCCCGGCCAGATCGGGCCGCCCACCCCGGGAGACGAGGGCGGCGATCTCGACGCCCGGCTCCGCCGCCGCCCACAGCGCGGCCGCGGCTCCGGTGCTCGCCCCGAAATAACCGGCCGGAAGACCCGCCACCTCAGGATGACCATCCAGCCGGCCCGTTATCCGGACAAGCCTGCCGGCCAGCAACCCGATGTCGAACACGTTGCCCCGGTCGAACTCCTCCTCCGGAGTGAGCAGGTCGAACAACAGCGTCGCCAGACCCGCGCGGTTGAGCATCGAGGCCACACGCCGGTTGCGCGGGCTGTGCCGGCTGCTGCCGCTGCCGTGCACGAACACCACCACCCCCGCGGCGTTCCGCGGAACGACGAGCCGGCCGGGCAGCCGGACCCCTCCGGCATCCATCCAAACCTCCCCGGCGGGGCCGGGCGGATCGGATTCCCGCGCATTTCCCTCGCGCTCGCCCTCCGAGGCTGCGGCCCGGCTCAGCAGCTCGACCACCTGATCATCGGTGGCCTGGGAGAAATCGCGGTACCAGGCACCGATCGCGTAGAAGAACTCCGGCGCCCGCAGGCAGACCACCTCATCGGCGACCTCACGCAGGCTCTCGATCGTCTCCGGCGCTCCCACCGGAACCGCCAGCACCACTCGCGAGGCACCACGCGCGCGAGCCACCCGGCAGGCGGCGCGAGCCGTCCCGCCGGTGGCGATGCCGTCATCCACCACGATCACCGTACGGCCCGCCAGATCCACTGGGGCACGCTCACCACGCAGGCGGCGCCCGCGGCGCAGGAGTTCGGCCCGCTCCCGCTCCTCCACCACGGTCATCTCTTCCCGGGTGAGATTCGCGCGCCGCACGATGTCGCGATCGACCACGCGCACCCCGCCCTCCCCCAGGGCGCCGAACCCGACCTCCGGCTGGAACGGCACCCCGAGCTTGCGGACGACGATCACATCCAGCGGAGCACCAAGGGCCCTGGCCACCTCGAACGCCACCGGCACGCCACCTCTGGGCAGCCCCACGACGACCACGTTCCCAGCACCGGCGAACCCGCGCAGCCGCTCGGCCAGCCGCGTCCCCGCGTCATGGCGATCAACGAACATCTCGCCCACCTCGCAACCTGCGACAACGAGACCTCACTCACCACCATCGACGGGAAACCCACGCCGGCGATAGGGCTGAAGGTCCTGACTAGCGGCCCCGTGTGGTGGCGTCCAGGTCCAGATGCGTCGCCCGCGCGTTTCTCGGCCTCTCTCGGCCTCGCGGATCAGGCGGGCGACCTCTTCGTCGATGATCTGCTGTGCCCGTTCGGAGTACGGCTTGGGCTGGAGGTCCTCGTCCTCCTCACCAAGATACCGAGGGCCGGCGAGACAGTGGCCGGCCGGGCCAAGCGCACCCGGCAGTTCGCCGAGCTCAGGCGAACGCGCCCGTCGCGGGGACGAGCACCCGGCGGCCACGATGGATGAGCGGTGCGATGAGCCGGCCACGGTGCCCGCCCGGGTCAGGTGCCTGAACCGACAAGGGCACCCGGCCGCGATGAACAGGACTTTCGGCCCTGTTGCCTCCCGTTCCCCTGGCCATAGCGTTCCCAGTGAGAAGACGTCGCCGGAGGCCGCCCACCAGAGCCCGGCGCCGTGTCCGATGCGGCCCCGCCGCACGCCGCACGAAGTCGGCCTCCGCCGACGATGTCCGCCTTTTGAGGGGAGAATCCCATGGCTGAACGCCTCGCCGCCGCCGGCGACCTCGGCCGCCGGATCGCCAGCCGACGCGAAAGCCTCGGCCTGGACCGGGAAGAGCTGGCGAACCGGGCGGGAATCACCCCCTCCTACCTCGCCTACGTGGAGCAGAGGGCGGCCGCACCCGCCGTCGAGACCATAGAGCGCCTGGCCGCCGCTCTGGACACCAGCACCGCCGAACTCCTCGGAGCGACCATCGACCAGCCGCCCGGGCAGGGACGAGCCGCCCTTCATCCCGAGCTGGAGAGCCTGGACACGCAGGAGTGTCTGCGGCTCATCTCACCCGGCGGGGTCGGACGGCTGGCCTTCGACGACCTCGGTGGCCCGACGATCCTGCCGGTCAACTACGTCCTCCACGAGGGCTGCGTGATCTTCCGCACCGCCTTCGGCGGCCCGCTCGACGCCAACCTCAGCACCGGGGTGGAGGGGGTCGAGTTCAAAATCGCCTTCGAGGTCGATCGCATCGACGACGCCAACCGCGAGGGCTGGAGCGTGCTCATCCGCGGCGGCGTCCACCACGTCTCCACCGCCGAGGAGCAGACGGCCGTGACGGCCCTGAGCGTCCAGCCCTGGGCCGGCGGCGACCGCGAGCTCTACGTCAAGATCACCCCCGCCGAGATCACCGGCCGCCGCATCCGGCACGGCCGGTGAGCCACGCCGGGGCGGCCACTCGAATGACCACCCGCCTTCGGCCGCCCCCTTCCGATCCGGCCGAACCACGGCTGAAGGGAAGAAGTGCAACCGCTGATCGGTTCGACCGCACCTCTTAGAGCCGACAGTCCCCGCCCGGAGAGCACTTGGACCCTACAGAATGCCGTGAGCATGACCGATCCTGCCCCTATGGACCAATTTTCACCACGTGTCCGGAGGCAGAGATGCACCATGTCACCGTCAAGGACGTGATGACCTGTCAGGTGATCTCAACGGGTGAGAACACCTGTTTCAAGGACATCACCGAGATGCTTCTCACCCACGCGCTGAGCGCCCTGCCGGTGGTGGACGACGAGGGCCACGTGGCGGGTGTCGTCTCCGAAGCCGACCTGCTGCGCGGACGGCAGCTCTGGGAGCAGTTTCCCGGCGAGCACCACCCATCGCCCACCACACCACCACAAAAGCCGCGCGCGGGGAGGACCGGGGGCGAGGTGGCCCGAGACCTGATGAGCACCCCCGCGGTCACGATCTCAAAGGACGCCTCGGTGGTGGCCGCCGGCCGCCTGATGCACGAGAAAGCCGTCAAACGGCTCCCGGTGATCGACGAACACGGCCGCCTGGCGGGCATCATCAGCCGCTGCGACCTGCTGAAGATGTTCATCCGCTCCGACAGCGAGATCGAACACGAGGTCCGCGTGGAGGTCTTGACGCGATCGTTGTGGATGGACACCTCCCGTGTCCAGGTCACGGTCAAGGACGGCGTGGTGACCCTGAGCGGGCGGATGACCCTGCGCGCGGACACGCGGACCACACTGTGGATGACCCGGCAGATCAACGGAGTCGTCGACGTGATCGACGAACTCACCTGGGACCGGGACAACACCCCCCACCGGGAAACGAGGGGTGCCGAGCATACGAACGGAGAATCGCGTCAGCGGACCGGGTGAACACGACTCGCCGCTCCGCACCCCCAAGAACGACCCCACCAGCGGACGCCCCAGAGGAAAACAATCGAAAAACAGACGAGCCGCCACATCCTCGACGCGACCCGATCCACACAAGAACGAATACGTGGACGCACCCCACCCCCGCGGATCCACAGCCCGAAGAAGGCCGGCGACGCACGCGAAGGCAAAGGACGTCATGACTACGAAAGTGACGTCGATCCCCCTCGCACATCGTCCTCGTCATAGGTGGCATCGACGTCCAGATCGACGACCCCGTCCACTCGGCGCCCAGCCTCGACGATCTCAGCGACCTGCGAACGCCTGGCGAGCTCTCCCGCGACACGAACCACCCCCGCCTCAACCGTGATCGTCAGCGCTCTCGGATCCAGACTCAGACGCGCGACGGCCACCGCCACATCCGCCAGAACATCACAGGCCCGCCGGGAAAAGACCTTCAGCAGGTCGGCCTGGTGCACAGTGCCGACGATCTTCCCACTGGCGACGTCGACCACCGGTAGCTGCTTGACCCGGTTGGCGTGCATCAGACGGGCCGCCTCCCGCACTGCGGTCTGCCCGATGACCGTCAACGCAGGACTGGTCATGACGTCCCGCGCGGTCATCCCAGCGGCCTTCTCATGCTCCCGGCATCGCCGATGACCCGCCAGGACCGCCTCGCCACCCGAGACATCGACCTCCTTCAACAACAGGTCATCCTCCAACACCACCCCGATAGGACGTCCCTCACCGTCGACCACGGCGACCGCGCCCACCTTGAAACGACGCATGGTCTCCACCAGCTCCGAGAACGCCGCCTCCGCACGAACCGCGATGGCCACCGCACCCATGACATCCTTCACCTGAAGCGCCATGATTCACCTCCCTTCAGCCCCACCCCGGTCAGCCTCGATCAACCTTTGAAGACCCGCGCGTCACCGGAGGCATCGCTGTCCGACGACATGGGCTCGCCACGCAGCGGACTCTCCCAGCCGGCCGGAACGACCGCGACGGGACACAGACCGTGCTGAAGAACCGACCTGCAGGTCGAGCCAAGCCTGCCGTGCTCACGTGCTCCACCGACCACCACCAAGCTCGCCTCCCTGGACGCGTCCACCAACAGATCCTTCGCGGACGCGGCGGCGAAACACGCACGAACAGCCACACCGGGATAGGCGACCCGCCACGGCCCCAGACGCTCGAGCATGCCGTCCTCCACCGCGTTCATCGCGACCCGCACCTCGTGCGCCAACGGCTGCAAACGCCCGGCATGCACCGCCGTCAGCTTCAACCGCCTGATACGGGCCTCACGGAAAGCGAACTCGATCACCCCGTCAGAGGTGTCACCACTCATCCCCAGAACCACCGCACCGCGCTCCCTCGGCACGGGAATCGGACCGGGCCCACGCACCACGATCACCGGACAGCGCGCGTGCGCCGCCACATACCCGGCGACCGACCCCAAAACAGCCCTGGCCAAGGTCCCCATGCCACGAGAACCCACCACGATCAACAACGCACGCTCCGACAGCGCCACCAACCGCTCAGCAGCCGCCCCCTCATACAGATCCGTGGTGACATCAGCCAGGGTGCTGCACGCGCGAGCACAGTCGGCCCCGTGGTACAGCACATGCTCGGCGGCCTTACGCAGATGAAGTTTGGCCTCCTCACCGGCCTCCCCGTACGGCCACCGCCACGCGTGAGCCACCCTCAGCGGCAACCTCCCAAGCTCAGCCTCGTCCATCGCCCACTCCAGGGCCTGCATGGAGAAGTCAGAACCGTCATAACCAACGACGACCTCACGGATACCGGTCATCACTCTCACCTCCCTCTCCATGCTCGCCAGGACAGACCACGAAGAGCAGGGCGGAAAGTCCCAACAGCATGGGACCTTCCGCCCCCCTCATCACAGCACTGACCTGCGCAAACAGGGAACACACCATGATTTTCCGCCAACCGCCCCGTCCGGCCGGACAACGAAACGACACCCGACGACACCCTCGGGACCTTCGCCCCTACCCGGCAGACGACAGAGCTACGAAAGATGAGAGAAACCAGGGCCGCGGAAGACACGAGCAGATGACCTCATCCAGTCGCAAGTCCACCCACCGACCCCAGAACACCGGCCCCGGGCAACGAACCGAAGGTGATGACCATGACAGAACCCATCGTCGTCGGCGTCGACGGCTCGACATCCTCACTACAGGCCGTAACCTGGGCGGCACAGGAGGCCACACTGAGAAAGGCGCCCCTGCACGTCGTACACGCCGCCCTCCGCTGGGCCTACGACGTCCCCCTCGTCCCCCAGCCCGCCCACTGGGGACCCACCGAGGAAGCCGCCTGCAAGGAACTCCTTCACCAGGCCGTCGAACAGGCCCACTCCGACGCCCCCACCCTGAAGATCACCACCGAGATCCTCGACGGAAGCGCCGCCGAGGCGATCGCCGCCGCGGCCGAGACCGCACAGCTGATCGTCGTCGGCCGCCGAGGCCTGGGCGGATTCACCGGCCTCCTCCTGGGCTCGGTCAGCTACGACCTGGCCACCCGATCCCCATGCCCAGTAGTGATCGTCAATCGACTGCCCACCACCCAAGACACCGAAATCGCCGTCGGCGTCACCGGACGTACCGACCAGGACCCCCTCCTGGAATTCGCCTTCAACGAGGCAGCCCTACGCCGGCGCCCGCTACGAGCCGTGCACGCCTGGACCCACCCGACCACCAGAGCACCCGGCGACATGCAACCACTCGTCTACGACGTCGAAGACGTCGGCAACGAAGAGGCCCGGCTGCTGGCCGAGTCACTCGGCGGCCGGCGAGAGAGATTCCCCGACGTGACCCTCATCGAGCACGTCGTACATGAACATCCGGCCAAAGCGCTCATCGACGCCTCCGAGACCGCCGAACTGGTCATCGTGGGCACCCCCGCCCGGAAACTGTTCCTCACCTCGACCGTACGCGCCCTCCTCCACCACGCCCAGGCGCCCGTCGCCGTCCACCGCGCCCCGCACCCCCGCGGCAACTGAGTCTTCCGGCACGACACCGCCGTGACATCGACTGCCGTGCCGCAGGAAAGGCACGCCACGGCAATCGGCTGGCGATCGGGGTTTTCGCATTGCGCATGCCGGACAGCACAGGCCCGCTTCTGTTTTTGATGTCTGCCTTTAGTCCTTTTGTACTGTTTGTCTGTTTTTGATCAATCCGTCGCCTTTACGTTGTAGATTAATAATGTCCAATATTTCCCCGACATGCCCTGCGCCGTGGCTGACCGAGCCCAGCACGGCCGAGCCGAACCCGCCCAGCCCCTGTCCTGGCGCACGGCTACGCGGACCGGCCGGTCCGCGCGGATTCCCCGGCGCCCGGACGGCAGACCCCTCCCGCGGGCATGACGCCGGGCCGGCTCCTACGTGATCCGGTGAGCGCCGGCCCGTCGTGCCGAGGCCGGCGCCATCCCCCACTGGCGGGCTCGCCCGCTCTCCCCCTCCAGGAGCGGACCGGGGGTACCGGAGACGTGGAAGCTCCGTGAGCCGGCCAGGATGGGGTCCCGGTAGCAATCGCGGAGAATCCAACGGATATGGGTCTGACCTGCATGGATGGAGCGCGGCCCGTCGTCTCGTGGTCGTGTTTCCCAAGAAGTCTCCGCAGGTCAGCAGCAACATCGTTGGATTCACAGCCATTGCTACCGGGACCCTTAGAGTTAAAGCGACTGGAGCAGTTGGAGCAGTGCGGCATAGTCGAGCGCCGGGTCGTCGGGGTGACGGCCGTCCGGATCGACCCAGTGGGTGCGGACCACCTCGTGGGTAGCGTTCAGCGGGTCGTACTTCGGCGGCGCACCCGGTTCGTCCAGGTCGTCGCCGTAGTACTCCGGGTCGTACGGCTGGACATGATGCGGCCGGGGCCAGTCGGCTTCGGTCGCGCGCCGCAGCAGCTCGAACCCGGCGCGTGCGTCGAGGACCAAGTGGCGCTCGTTCAGTGCTAGCTGCAGGTGCTCACTCCAGAGCCGTACGCGCAGGTCGGTCGTGTACAGGCGTCGTCCGCGATGCATTGCGCCGTCGACCACGTCGCAGTTGATCTCGCTGTCGTAGGTCTGACTGCGGTGACCGATGTTGCTGGAGCCGATGCTCGCCCACAGGTCGTCGACCATCATTGTCTTGGCGTGCATGTAGGTGGACACGCCCGAGGCGTTGCGCAGGTGGAATACGAGCAACCGGTCGCGTTTCTCCTCGTCGGTCAGCCCATGGGTGAGGAAGGTGATGAAACGCCGTCGCAGCTCGTACAAGACCATGTTGGCAAAGTCCGGCGTCTCGATCAGCTTCTTCGGGATCAGGATGCTGACTCTGACCGGGTCAGGGCCGACCAGCTTGGCGCGTAGGACCGCAGCCAGCGTGTCGGGGTCCGACGGGGTGAAGGTGAGGGGGTTTGGGCTGGCGAGCAGAGCCACGTAGTCGTCCAGGTTCAACATCGCCAGGTACTGGTCCTCGATGTGGATATGCCGCCGGGCTCGGCGGACCGCATTCAGCCCGGCCGCGAGCGCGCCGCTCTCACCAACGCTCGGGGGGACGAACATCCAGATGGGCACTCCGGCTGGAAAGGTCCGGTTGATCTGCACAAAGTGGCCTGCGCCCGGGATGGGGTCGAGCGGCGTCGAGCGACCGGGGACAAGCGTGTGGCCGCCGGTCTGGGCCGCCGGGTGCGTGTTCCAGCGCTGACGGAAATTGGTCTCGACATCATCGACGGCTGGCCCGGTGATGTGACAGTGAACGTCGTGCCAGCCGAGGTAGGGGTGGTCCTCGGTCGCCGCTCGGCCGCCTTGGGCACGGGGGTCGTTGGGGCGGTGCTCGCCGGAGTCCCAGCGGTCGAGGGCCATGTCGATGCCCCCGAGGAAGGCAGCGCGACCGTCGATGTTCTCGACCACGACCGCCTTCTGGTGGTGGGCACTCAAGGTGCGCCCGACCGCGTCGAGGATCGCCTGGGGGCTGCCGGGCGTCGCCGGGTCGAGTACGTGCACTGCGGCGGTGTTGTCGCTATGGAAGTCCGGCTCGGGCTGGAGCTGCCGCCACAGCATGGCACGTACGTCCACGCCCGCGGCGGCGGCGGCGGCGAGCAACACACCCATGATGTGGCCGCGCGGGTTGTAGCCGGGCGTGCCAACCGGACTGCCGGGGACCGGTGAGACCCCGTTCTCGTTGAAGTCGATCTCGACGTAATCCTGCGGCAGGTCACGCATGAACTGGTGAGGGCTGAGCTTCCAGCCCGCGATCCACAGCTTGTGCCCAGCGCGGTCGGCCTCAGCCAGTAGAGGGCCCTCCGGCGGTAGGTCATTGTCGGGCCCGAGATCGGTGTAGTCCTCGTCGCGGAAGGTGCGGCGCATCGCCTTGTATAGCTCCCAGAATGTGTCGCGCGCGTCGAGCAGCGCAGTCACCCTGTTGCCCTGCGTGTAGCGGCGCAGCGGCTCGACCGGCGGTGTGGCCGCCGGGCACTCAGGGAACCACTCCGCCAGGTCGACCTCGGACAGGACCAGATAGTCGTCGGCGAGTAGGTGGCGAGCCAGGCGGAACTCGGAGCGCTCGGCGTTGGGCAGGGTGCCCAGAACGACGTGGTCGGCGGTCGCTCCGACGACCACGGTCAAGACCGCCAGCGGGTCGGCGCCCACCGCCAGGTCCGGGCCGACCCACAGCCCCCAAGCGCTGGTCGTCCTCCGCGTCGCAATATTCGGGTCGGTGCCCTCGCCCGCCAGGAAGAACTCCCGGCCCGCGCGCGGCCGCAGCCCGGCGTCGCGCCAGTCGACGATCTGCCTGGCCGGGGTGAGCCCTGGCAGGGGATGGCCACCGATCGAATCCCGCGACGGGATCAGGGTCTTGTCCACGATCACCGGGATCTCGGCTACCTGGGACAGCTCGCGCACGCGCCGCAGCCACCAGCCGGGGTCGAACAGCTGTCCGAGCCGGTCCACCATGCGCAGCGTGAGCCGCTTCCAGGAGGCGCCACTCCCTGCGGGCGGGGCGACTCCGGCGGGGGCGCCGGCTTTCGCCTGGCCGATCACCCGGCCGGCGCGGGCGAGGATCTGCAGCGAGCCAGCGAGGAACGCCTCCGCCATCGCGACGCGCTCGGCGTCGCTGGCGGGCGGCGTAGGTCGCGCCTCCGCGATCAGGGCGTCGACGTGCGGACGCAGGGTGACGGTGTCGACGTTTTCGTAGATGAAGTACTCTGGCGCCGGCCGTCCGCCCCTGCCGGCAGGCACGTCGGGCACGAGCACGCTGCCAAGCGTGACCATCTGCTCGAGGTTGTCGTGCAGGGTCGGCCACACTTTGAGGACGAGCGCGTCCGCGGCGACCTGGAGCGGCGCGTTGGTGCGGTCGGTGAGCCCTGGGACCTGCTGGCCGGATGGGACGAAGCGCAGCCACCCGTGCGTGCAGGCGAGCAGGGTGGCGACCGGCAGCATCACCGCGTCGCCGTCCGGGGGGTCGTAGCTCGTGGTCGCGTTGTCGTCCACCCACACGTCCAGCCCGTCGGTGCCCGTCGCCGGGTCGCCGAACGCCCTTCCGATCGCGAACACGGTCGTGCCCACCGCCGGTGTCGGGAATGGCAGCGTCAAGTTGAGGCTATGGACGTTGCCGGTGAACTCGGGTACGGCCGCTCCTCCCGTGGGTTGGGCGCCCGTCAGGGCGGCAAGATGATCGTCTGGACCGGCCCGGAGACCACGTGACCGACGCGGTCGCGGACGCGCACCAGGTACTCGTAAGTAGTCCCCGCCTCCGCCTCGACGTCGAGGAACGTGCTGGTGCCGCGCGGCAACCACGGGCCGAGTGGCTGCCAGAGCAGGTCGTCGGGGCGGCGGCGGAGCACCAGCGGCTCGAGGTCGTCCTCCACCGCCGACCAGGTTAGCTCGACCCCGCCTGTCCCCGGCGCGGCGGACGACCACGCTGGCGCCGCAGGTGGCTGGCGCTTCGGGAAGCGCGTCGGGAGCACCTCGGACGGCAGCGAACGGTTCCCGCGGACGTCTTCCGCGACGAGGCGGTACCACGCGCCGCAGCCACCCTCGACGGTCGTGTCCACGTAGCGGATCAGCCGGTCCGGAGAGGTGTCGCCGACCGGGAGCTGCTCGACCTCGATGGTCGGGGACGGGCTGGTGCCGCGGGTGACCCTGACCGCGACCAGGCCGCCCTCCCCCTCCCCCGTGGCACCAGCCAGCAGCGGCGTCATGCCGCGCGGGTCGCCAGCCGCCTCGAGGTCGCCGGCGCGGTACAGGCGGTAGCCGGCGAGGTCGGCCTCCGGGCTCGGCACCCAGTGGAGGGCGAGCCCATCGCTGGTCGGCTCCCAGCTGGCCCAGCGCGGCGGCGAGGGCGGGGTCGACGGCGGCACGGCCACGACCACCGCGACCTCGCCGGCCTTGGCGGCGGTAGGGTTGGGCGGCCACGGTGCGAGATTGCCCGCCCGGTCGATCGAGCGCAGCCGGTACACGAAGCGGTTGCGCAGGGTGCCGTCGAGCTGGTCGAGCCAGCTCGCCGGACCGTCGGACGCCGCCCACACCGGCTCCGGGTTGACGGGCGAGAATGCGTCGGCGTTGGCCTGCTGGCTGCCCAGCTCGCGCAGTTGCTGGCGCTGCTGGCCTGGCGGGAGCGCGCGGTGCGCGGCCATGCTTACATTCGCGGCCTGGAGTAGCTCGGCGTCGGACGCACGGTAGATCAGGTAGCCGACCCCACGCCGTGCGGTCCAGGTGAGCGTGTACCAGGAGTGGCCGTGCCAGTCGGCCGGGCTGGCGAAGATCTCCTCCGGAAGCGTCAGGGTGGGGATCTCGGGCGGGGAGCGGTGCACGGCGAAGATGCCGGCAGGTGCCGACACCCAGCTCTCGTTGGCGGGGTTGGCGTCGTCGGCGGCGCTGATGCCGAACGAGCCCTGCGCCCGCGGCCGTTCGGCGGTCGGGGCCAGCTCGAGCCCGCGCAGCTTCAGCTCGTAGTGCAGATGCGTGCCACCCGCGGCGGGGTCGGACTCGCTGCGGCGGCTGATCTCGATGACCCCGCTTCCGAGCCCGGCTGGCAGCAGGCCGCGAATGACCGCGTCGAGGCCGATGCGTAGCGGCGTCTGGGGACCCGGGCCGAGCACGAGGCCGCCCCAGTCGGCGGCCTCGCGGAATGAGCGCCATGCCGGGTGTGGGGGCAGCGGCGGTCGTCCCGTGCCGTAGCGCAGCGCGCAGTGCCCCGGCAGCGGCGGCGAGGCAGGCGGCCCTATGACCGTGAGCGACAGCCCGCTGGTCGCGAGCTGTATGGTCAAGACTGGGTACTCCTCGCCCTCGTTGCGCAGCACGCCGAGGTCCACCGGGGCCGGCGCCGTGGGGTAGTCCGGCCCGATCGCCGGCAGGTCGGTGTCGACGCGAAAGCGGTCGCCGCCGAGCGGGGTGACGGTGTGGACGGAGCCGGTGACCGCGTTGAGTGGACCGTGCCGGAAGTACAGGCGGAACTCGTCGGTGTCGGGCGCCTGCCGTTGGCGGCCGACCGGCCAGGTCCAGCGGACGAGGGTGGCGGTGCGCTGAGTCGCGCCGGGCGGGGTGTCCCGGTTGGCCCAGGCGAGCGCGGCGCTGCCGGTGCGCTCGGGGTCCTTGGGCTCGATATGGTCTGCGGCCAGGTTGAGAGGGGCGCTCGGGGGGACTAGGTCACGCACGTCGACTGCGGCTGGTGCCGAGGGCCCACTGGTCCGTCCGAACAGATCCCGGGCACGCACCCGATAGTGGAAGGTGCCGTACCCGGGTCGGCGGTCGACATACATGCCGAGTCGGAACGGTGCGAGCGGGGTGTGGGACTCGGTGAGCACCATCGGTGTCGGCTCAGGCTTCGCGCCCTTGTCGAACTCGCGCTGGCTGAGCAGCTCGTAGGGGCCGCCGGAGGGGCCGCCTGCGGCGGTGCGCTCGATCAGCCACGCCGCCGCGGCCAGCTCCGGCTGGGTCAGGTCGCAGGCGCTCGGACGTTTCCAGCGCACGCCGACGTCCATCTGGTGCGGGTCGACCGTGCCGTCAGGCTCGATGTGTGCGGCGCCCTCGAAGGCGGTCGCGGTGACCCCGATCGGCGCGGCCAGCGGCGGCCTAGAAGACCGATGAAGATCTTGGTTTGTCGGGCGATGCCGCCTTTCAGGGCATGGCCGTGATTCGCCAGGTGACGCTGTCGTGGTGGAGTCCGAGGCTGACGAGGATGCGTAGGTTGAGCGCGGCGGCGCGGGTGTGAAGCCAGGCGTTGTTCTTTGTGGCCCCGATATACCGGAGTCGCCGGTTGCCCCGATGGACGAGCCAGGCGACGGCGCGTTCGACGGGGGGTCGCCAGCGGCGGTAGGCGACCTGCCAGTCGGGGTCGGTGGTGGCTTGCCGGCGGGCGGCGGCCAGGTCGTCGTGATGGGGCCGGATGGTCAAGATCCGCCCGGATGTGGCCGTGGTGCACCTTGGACGAAGCGGGCAGCCGGTGCACTGGCCGGCGAAGAACGCTTTGCACTGCTGGTAGCGGCCCTTGGGCGCTGCCAGCGGGACCTGATGCCCGGCGGGGCAGATCACCGTGCCGGCGGTGGTGTCGATGACGAAGTCGTCGAGGCTGAACCCGCCAGGAACGGCCCTCTTCAACCGGTGGCGGTTTGACGAACAGCCGGTGACCGGCCTGCTGCAGAGCCTTGCGGGTTGCTCCGGCGGAGTAGGCGCTGTCGGCGAAGACATCCACCGAAACCTCCTCATCAGCCAGCAGGGGCAGGGCGAGGCTGGACTCGTGGTGAGCGGCCCCAGCACCGGGGGTCAGCGCCACGGCGGTGAACAACCCGGTTGAGGGCTCGACCGCCAGGTGGGCCTTGTATCCCTCTTGGTGGTGGCTGCGGGTCTTGTGGACGTGGCGGGACTGGGGATCGACGGTGGAGACCACCCGGTCGGCGGCGGTGCCGCGGGCGATGCGCCAGCGACCGTCGCGACCGTCGCCGTCGGGCTCGACGTCTTGCCCGGCGATCAGGGCCAGCAGCCCGACCGCGTGGGCGGCCTTGTCGTCCAGGTCGTGTGCGGGCAGGTGCTCCAGCAGATACAGCGCGTCTTTGACCAGGGCGTCGACGAGGTCGGCGCGGGCGTGTTCGTCGTTCCAGGCGATCGGCGGTTTACCTGTGGTGGTGTAGTCGGTGGCGGTGCAGGACGCGGCGAGCTGGACGGCGCCGGGAACGTGGCGGATCACCGTACGGACAACGGCGATCAGTTGGGTGATGGTGTCCTGGGTGGCGACCGCGTCGTCCAGCACGGCCGAGTCCAGCGCCCGGCGGTGGCGTCCGGTGAGCACCCCGGTGGCCTTGACCACCTCACGCACCGCGTCGAAGGTCCGCGCCGGGCGCGTGGTGCGGGCCAGCCGGCGGCGGAAATAGGCCAGGAGCGAGGGATCGAAGGCGGTATCGTGCAGCCCGAGCCCGCAGGCGGCCTTCCATCGCAGGTCACAGCGCAGTTCCTGGACGGTATCGAAGTCCGATAAGCCATGCAGGGCCTGTAACGTGATCGCGGCCGCCAGGACCTGCGGCGGCATGCTGGGACGACCGTTGGCCGAGGGGTACATGTCGGCGAACATCGACGCGGGAAACAGCCGGTCACGATGCTCGGCCAGGAACGCGAACACGCTCTGGGGCGGGATCAGCTCCCGGCAGGTCTGCCACACATCCGGCCCAATTGTCTCCCCGGCCCATTGCCCCATCACCACGAGATATGAGTCTGGCCCCGCCGATCACGCGGCGGGGCCAGAACCCAAGATCTTCATCGGCCTTCTAGTTGGTCGATGGGGCCGCCGAAGGCGTCCAGGGCGCCCCAGTTGCGAGTCCGGTGGGCGCGGCGGAGCAGGCCCCGGTGCGGGGGCGCAGGAAAGAAAGGTTGACAGCGCCCTGGCGCTGTTGATCGCCCAGTGTGGGGCCGTCAGGCCACGCACACTGTCGGTGCTCGGCCGCGTCTACTGAGGCGGCCCGCCTTGCCCGTCGCAGAAGACCTCCTCGACGAGCGTGTCCACCAGCTTCTGGAAATCCTTCGCTGGGCCCCTGGTGGCCTCGTCCACCCAGGTCACCGAGCCGGTCACGGTCGTCCTGCCGTCGGGGGAGC
This sequence comes from Streptosporangium sp. G12, assembly GCF_052983175.1. Lineage (NCBI taxonomy): Bacteria > Bacillati > Actinomycetota > Actinomycetes > Streptosporangiales > Streptosporangiaceae > Streptosporangium > Streptosporangium sp. G12. Next base: position 179,507 of record NZ_JBRIQO010000015.1, read on the forward strand.
TGTACATCAGCGCGCCGTAGCCGTGCGGGGGGCTGCCTTTGTGCTGGTAGACGTTGCCGCAGCCCGGGCCCAGGTCCTGCACGAACACTCCGAGGCCATAGCCCATCTTCGAGTGCGGCGCGCGCATCTCGGCCAGCAGCCTGGCCGGCAGGAGCTTGCCGCCGTTCAGCGCGGAGAAGAACGTGTGCAGGTCCTGGGTGGTGGAGATCAGGTCACCGGCGCCGGCCAGCAGGGAGAGGTTCTGGCGCGAGATGTCGACCACCTGCTCCCGGCCGGCGGCGTCCTCATACCGGTAGTAGCCATGGGCGTGCGGCCCGGGCAGCCGCGTCCGGTCGCCCGGCACGGATGTGCCCTCCAGCCTGAGCGGGCGCAGGATACGCCGCTGCAGCTCCTCGGCGTATGAGCGGCCGGTGACCTTCTCGATCAGCAGCAGGGCCAGGGTGTAGTTGGTGTTGGTGTACTGCTGGTCGCTGCCCGGCTCGAACCGTAGCGGCTTGGCCAGCGCCAGCCGGATCAGCTCTTCGGGCCGGTAGGAGCGGAAGCGGTCGGGTAGCCAGGCGTCGCCGTTGGCGGAGATGCCCGGCACGAACGTCCCGGCGGGGTCGAAGTCGCCGGTGTAGTTGAACAGGCCGCTGGTGTGCTGCAGCAGCATCCGCGCCGTGATCCGCCGGTCCAGCCCGAACTTGGGCAGATAGTCGTCCACCGGCGTGTCCAGGGCGATCCTGTCCTCGGCCACCAGTTGCAGCACCAGGGTCGCGGTGAAGGGCTTGATGATGCTGCCCGTCCAGAACCTCCCGTTCGTGGGCGGCTTCGCGGTCGCACCTAGCTTGCGCACTCCGGCGCTGCCGGCCCACTCGCCCCGCTCGTCGTGCACGCGCAGCTGCACTCCGGTGAAACCGGCATCGACGAACGCCTGCATGGCCTTCTGCAGCTCCGGGCGGTCCTGCCCGGCCGCCGCCGGCACGGTCACGCTGCTGTCTGCGGTGGCCGACCCTAGGGTGGCCGTCCCGGCCAGCAGCGTGGCCGCCAGCGCTGTGACCGCCATGCGCCGCAGGGCTTTGGTCGCGGGTGCGGGTTGGGTTCTCATGGTTCCTCGTCTTCAATGTCGCGCTCAGGGCGAACCGTTCGCAGGGCAATGCGGGGGTGGGGAGGCAGGGTTCCGGTAGGCGGCCGCGTGGCCCGTCAGCTCGCCTACCGAGATGTCCCAGGCGTGTTTCTGGTGTTCAGGGCCGGCTATTGAGCCGGTCCGGCCTGCCCGCTGCCGAACACCTCGGCGACGAGGCGCTGGGTCGCCTGCTGGAAGGCCGCTCCCATGGACAGGGCGGCGTCGTCGACGTAGTTGAGCGTGGCGGTCAGGGTCTTGCTGCCGTCGGGGGTGCTGTACATGAGCGCGGCGTGGCCGGCCATGCCGCCGTTGTGGGTGATGACGGTGCCGCCGCCGGGCGCCTGCTGGATGAACACGCCCAGCCCGTAGCCGGCCTTGGCTTCGGGGGTGCACATCTCGGCCAGCAGCTCGGCCGGCAGCAGTTTGCCGCTGGTCAGGGCGGCGATGAAGGTGTGCAGGTCGCGGGTGGTGGAGATCATATCGCCGCCGCTGGAGATCCAGGATGGGTTGTGCCGGGTGGTGTCGACAGTCTTCTGCTCGCCGTCTTCTTCGTAGCGGTAGTAGGCGTGGGCGTGCGGGGCGGGGATGTCGGTCTCGGTGGTTGGCTGGATGGTGCCGGTCAGGCCGAGGGGGCCGAGAATGAGCCGGTGCATGTCCTCGGCCACTGGGCGGCCGGTGACCTTCTCGATCAGCAGCCGGGCCAACACGTAGTTGGTGTTGGAGTAGCTCCAGTCGGTGCCCGGCTCGAAGCGGGCCGGCTTGGACAGCGCTAGGCGGGCCAGCTCTTCCGGCCGGTAGGTGTGGAAGCGGTGGTCCACCCACTCCTGGCCCGCCATGGTGGCCGGGATGCCGGGTGCGAACGTGCCGTCCTCGTAGTACTCGCCGGTGAAGTTGAACACCCCGCTGGTGTGCTGCAGCAGCATCCGCACCGTGATCCGCCGGTCCAGCCCGAACTCCGGCAGGTAGTCATCCACCGGCGTGTCCAGACCGATCCTGCCCTCGGCCACCAGCTGCAGCACCACCGTGGCGATGAAGGTCTTGGTGTTGCTGCCGATCCGCACGTGCCCGTCCACCGGCACCGCCTCGGTGCCGCCGAGCTCGGCCGTTCCGGCGCTGCCCGTCCACTCACCACACTCATCGTGCACCCGCAGCGACACTCCGACGAAACCGGCATCGACCATCTCCTGGAGGACCTTGTCCAGCTCCGGGCGGTCCTGGCCGGCCTCCGGCACGGCCGGGACGCTGTCCGCGGCAACCGTGCCGGGTGAGACGGAGGCGGCGTCGAGGGCCGCGGTGATCTTGCGGGCCATCTCCGTCATGGCGGGGCCGGCCTCACCCCGGGTGGACGCTTCGACGGCGACCAGGACGGTGCGGCGGAAGTCGGCGGCCTCGTCCGGGTCCCGCTGCTGGAGCAGGCTGACGGACTGCGTCAGGGCGGGCAGCACCTGGTCGGCGAGTTCGGCCACGGTCTTGCCGTACTTCACGCCCTTGGGGGCCTTGGCGAGCACGTGCCCGACCAGGCCGGTCGCGGAGGTCAGGGCGATGGAGCCCTCGGTGGCGGCCTTGTGCGCCGAGCCGGCGGCACCGGCGGCGGACATCAGTGACACGGCGCCCCACGCGGCGGTCCGCAAGGTGAGCTGGTCCTGTTCGGGGAGGGTGATGGACATGGCTATGTGCTCCTTCACATTCGTTACGAAAAATCACGTGAACGGGCGGACGCTGGAGTGTGGGTATCTGAGCGGCTCAGGCCGAGTCGCCCGAGAAAATCGCCTCCACCATCGAGGCCGTCCTCGCCGAATCGTTCATGGCATCCACGATCGCCGGCCGCTCTGACGCCAGGCCGTCGCCGTCCTGACGCGGCCGCTGACACGACACCGCCTGGTGGCGGTGAGCGTGAAGGCCGGTGGAGATCGAGCCTTCATGGTTTGCATCGGACACGGTCACGTTGCTGCGAAGCTGGGCGCGTAGTCCTTCAGCCTGACGATCTGCCCGCAGGCCACCCCAGGCGCGTCGGCGTCGGCCATGCCAAGCCCTTCCTGGATGGGCGTGCCCATGAAGAACCGGTCGGCCCCTTCTCGCCCCGTCTGCTGATGCTCGGCGACGAAGCCGCGCATCTCCCGCTCGTAGGCGGCGAACGCCGACGTGTGCTCGCCGCTGGCCACGGCCAGCTCGCCGGCCAGGATGTAGGCGCCGATCAGCGCCTGGGAGGCGCCACGGCCCGAGGTCGGCGCCGCGCAGTAGCCGGCGTCCCCGAGCAGCACCACCCGGCCCGAGGACCAGCGGTCCATCTCCACCTGGTCGTTGGCGTCGAAGAAGAAGCCCTCCGCCCTGCTCATCTCCTCCAGCAGGCGCGCGACCTGCCCGCCTTCGCCGGCGAACCGCTCGGCCACGATGCGCTTGTGCTGTTCGGTGTCGTCGCGGTCGTAGGCCAGCGGCCCGCAGGCGAAGTGCAGCGCAGCGTACGCCCCGGTGTTGTCGCGGACGCTGAAGATGTCGGCCGCCTTGCCCGGCATGCTGTGGAGCTGGCCGGTGTCGGGCAGGCAGAGGTGGTTGGGCAGACTGAAGGTCGCCGTGTAGATGCCCAGGTGCCGTACGAACCGCTGGTGCGGCCCGAAGACCAGCGAGCGGGTGCAGGAGTGCAGCCCGTCAGCACCGACCGCCAGGGCGAAGCGGCGCGGCCGGCCGCGTTCGAAGGTGACCCGCACACCGCTGGCGCCCTGCTCCAGGGCGGTGATCGAGTCGCCGAAGACGTACTCCGCCTCCTGGCGGGTGACCTCGTAGAGCAGGGCGATCAGGTCGCCCCTGAGGATCTGCAGGTCGGCCGCGAGGACCACCGCGGGCAGGGTGCCGTCATCGTCCGCCCTCGCCGCTTGGCCGATGTGCGGGTTCAGCGCGTGAACCCGCTCCAGCAGGGTCATACGGTCCAGCACGTCCAGCGCCTCGCCGCGCAAGTCCACCGGGCCTCCGCCTGTCCGCAGCTGCGGGGCCCGCTCGACCACGGTGGGGGTGAAACCGTGGTGGCGCAGCCAGTACGCCAGAGCGGGCCCGGCGATGCCGGCGCCGGAAATGAGGACGTCCATCAACATGCTCCATCGAACGAACGGTTCGTGCGATTCGAGGATCAAGTACGGTGAACACCCGGAACAACGACGAACCTCGAAAGATCACGTTCAGTGGGAGTGAACGGAGCAGGTCAGGCGTGGAACTGCGCGACATCGAGATCTTCCTGCCCCTGGCCGAGGAGCTGCACTTCGGTCGCACCGCCGCCCGGCTGTACCTGTCACCCGCCCGCGTCACCCAGGCCATCCAGAAGCAGGAACGGCAGATCGGCGCCCCGCTGTTCGAGCGCACCAACCGCACGGTACGGCTGACGCCGGTCGGCCGGCAGCTCCGCGACGACCTGCGGCCTCTCTACGCCGGGCTGAAGGACAGCATGGAGCGCGCCCAGCTCGCCGGCCAGGGCATCACCGCCACCCTGCGCGTCGGCATGCTCCCCGCCAACGCCTACGACCTGCGCCCCTACTGGGACGTCTTTCGCCTACGGCACCCGCAGTGGAAACTGCGCGTCCAGAGCACCCAGTTCAGCGACGCCTTCGCCACGCTGCGCCGCGGGGACATCGACGTCCTGATCGCCTGGCTGCCCATCGACGAGCCCGACCTCACCGTGGGACCGGTCCTGTTCGCCGAACCCCGGGTGCTGGCCGTCTCCACCGGCCACGAGCTCACCCGCCGCACGTCGGTCTCCCTGGAGATCGCCGCCGACTTCCAGCACCCGCAGTCCGACACCCGGCCCGGCTACTGGTACGACGCCTATATTCCACGCGAGACCCGCCGCGGCCGCACGATCGAGCGCGGCCCCGTGGTGCAAACCACCGAAGAGGCCATCACCTTCGCCAGCATGGCCGAGATCGTCGTGCTCTTCCCCGCCCACATGACCCGCTACTGGGTACGGCCGGACATCGCCTACCTGCCGGTCACCGACATGGGGCCGCTGCCGTACGCGATGGTGTGGCGCAACGAGACGGACAACGAGCTCATCCGCGCCCTGACCGAGGTCGTCCGCGACCTCGGCCCCCTTACGCCCCAGAGCTGATCGCCGAACCCACGGTGAACCCGGAAACGCCTCGCCGGAGCGGACGTCATCAGACTCAGCGTCGCCTTGAAGAGCTGCAGCCCATTGCAGCAGATCGACGGCAGGGATGCCCGGCGGGGCGGCGTCGTCCGAGCGAACGTGATCGCGGGGTACCCCACCGGTGGCGTAGCTGACTACGGGCCGCTCGCACATGTCACTCGCATTGCGGGCGGACCACCCGGGGAGGGCTCCGCCCCATGTCCGGACTGTCGGCGCTGACATCGCTGGCATGGACCGCGAAGATGTACGCGATAACAGCCTATTATCGCGTACATAAGCGATCACGGCCGCCCGCCGATCAGGCGATCCGTCTCCGGGGACGGTGCGCGACTCGGGCACGTTATCCGGTACATCACGCCGAGCCTCATGCCCGTCCGGCGGCGGGCATGAGCGCCGCCGGGCGGAAGATCGCGCCGCGCCTACGGACGGGCCGGCCGGGAGAACCCTGAGATGACGGTGGTGGATCTGCGTCATCGGTACGTGCCGATCGACCGGAAGCAGGACGACGAGGCTCTGGGGCGCCGATACCGGCACCGGTGGGTCGTGTCGGGGCACTGGAGGAATCAGGCACACGGACCGGACCAGTCACTGCGCCGGCAGACTTGGGCCCCCTCGTACGTGAAAGGTCCGGACGGGGCACTGCTGTTGGTGACCGAGAAGGTCAACGTGTGGCGGCGATAGCCGTCCCCGGCTGGGTGAAGTGCTCGCCAGAAACGACAAGCCGTGTCTGCCTGCGGTCGATCAGCAGGCCGGGTGAGCATGGACCTATGACCTCACCCGAGCTTCCCGGCCCGCCCACTGACGATCCCGTGCCCGACTGGGTGCACTAGTGCTCCGTTCCTTTTTGAGCGACAAGATTAGACGTACGATCAGGGCCCAGCGGGTCGTTGATGGGCGGTGAGGCAGTGCCGAAGCTCCTGTTCGCGCGGGCGCCGAAGGACATGGTGGAGGAACGGAAGGTCCGCAAGCTGGCCGGTGCACGACATGCCCCGGCCGACTGGATCCGCAGAGCGCAGATCATCTCTTTGAGCTGGGAGCGGCTGCGGGTGCCGCAGATCGCCCGCAGCATCGGTTGCAGTGAGAAGACGGTGCGCTACCGACTGGCACGTTTCAACGCCGAAGGTCTCGATGGGCTGGGAGATCGGTCTGGTGTCGGCCGTAAACGGCGGATCAGCGAAGCCGAGCGCTCACAGATCATCGCGCTGGCCCGCAGCCGGCCTCCGGGCCGGCCGCTGCGCGATCAGGCAACCGGTGAGCTGGCCGCGGACCAGGAGGACGGACCGGGCAACTGGACACTGGACACGCTGACCGAAGCCGCCCAAGGGCTGGGCATCAAAGTGGCGCGCTCGCAGGTGCGGCGAATTTTGTTGGCCGATGGGGTGCGCTGGCGCCGCACCCGCTCCTGGGCCACCAGCCACGACCCGGACTTCGCCCCAAAAGAACCCGCATCGTTGCCCTCTACACCGGCCCGCCACCGGGAGTGACCGTGGTGGCCGCCGACGAACTCGGCCTCATCCTTTCCCGCACTTTCGAGGCCGCGCCCGGCTGGAGCGCCGACGGCCGGAGAATCAAAGCCGCTGTGGAATACAGCCGGGGACCGGAGAAGATCTGGGTCTACGGCGGCCTTCGCATCGCTGACGGCCAAGCGGTCACCATGTGCGCCGCCTCGCGCAACAGCGCCGGCTGACAGCGCTTTCTGACGCTGCTGGAGCAGGCCAACCCGACCGGAACGATCGCGGTGATCACCGACAACCTCCTCCAGCCATAACAGCGTCTCCACCCGAGAATGACTCATTGACCATCCGCGCATCCAGCAGGTGTTCATCCCCAAGGGCGCCTGCTGGCTCAACCTGCAAGAAGCCTGGTGGCGCATCTTCCGCCGTCAGGCCCTGGCTGGGCAGACCTTCGCCGACCCCGGCGAGATCACCTACGCCACCACCGTTGCAACCGCCCAGTTCAACACCCGCGCTCGCCCCTGGATCTGGGGCCGTCCGGCTCCTGAACCTCGCCGCCGTTGGCGTCGGTTTATCTACCTGCTTTGAGGAACGAAGCATTAGTACGGCCTGGCGCTACATCCGCGAAAGCGTCGATCTCCTGGCCGCTTTGGCCGATGACGTGCACGCCGCCGTCGAGTGTGCAGCCCGATTGGCCTACGCCATCGTGGACGGCACGCTCATTCCCATCGACCGCGTCGCCGATGAGCGGCCGCATTACAGCGGGAAACATAAGCACGCGGGATGAACGTGCAGATACTGGCCGATCCCATGGGCCGGCTGGTGTGAGCCTCGCCTGCTCTGCCGGGCACCGTCCACGATGTGACCACGGACCGGACGGTGGGCCTGATCGACGCCTTGGTCGGCGCCGGTGTGAAGACTTTGGCCAAAATAAGGGCTATCAGGGGGCGGGCGGCACGATACGGACGCCGTTCAAGCGGCATCGCCATCGCCCCTGGCTGTCTCGAGCGCAGAGGGACGTCAACCGCTCCCACGCCCGCATCCGGGCCATCGGTGAGCGTGCTGTCGCGATGTTGAAAGCCTGGAAGGTACTGACCAAGCTGCGCTGCTGTCCACATCGCGCGACCGCGCTCGTGCAGGCGATCCTCGTGCTGCAACTCGTCGAAGAGCGCCGTTACTCAGGATGAAAAGGGCTCAATGACTCACCCTGGTCCTTCCCATGCCCGGCCCGGCGAGGATGGTCGATGTCGGCTTGAGTGAACGACGTCACAATTTTTTGGACTTGCTAGTCCACTCTGTGATGCCGCATGATAAATGGACCGTGAAGTCCAGAACCGAAGTTCGCAAGCCTTTCCGGTGATGCCCACATCACCGAGCAGGTTTGATCGCCAATCCTCACCGGGACGCGTGTCGACTTGGAGGCGGACTGACGGTGCAGGAGATCTGCGTAGGCCCGTTGCCGTGTGGCGGGAGCGCGTACGTCGTCTGTGAGACAGAGAGCAGCCCGCTTGACGGGGCCCGGGTGGCCGAAGCGAGCACCGGCGGGATGTCCGTCCACATCACTGGTATAGGGGTGATCGATTATGGATGCCATTGAGCGTCTGAGCATTACTGAAGATCTTCGTCGCCTGATGGCTCGCTACGTCCGCTACGCGGATCATCAACGCTGGCAGGACCTGGCGAATCTGTTCACGCCAGACGGCACGTTCACCCCGCACAAGCCGGACGGATCGGTTTGGTTGCACATGGAGGGCCGGGAAGGGATCGCCGCCACGGTCGGCGCCAGCGGCGGCCCCGGCGTCACCTTGGTCCACCACCTGTTCTCCGACGAGATCGACGTCGACTCGGCGACCGCCGCCCACGGCGTATGGGCAATGGAGGACATCATCACCCGTCCCAAGGACGCCGACGTGTCCGAGGACATCCCTTTCAGGGGCATGCACGGCTTCGGCCACTACCACGCACACTTCGTCAAGACGAACGGTTCATGGTACATCGCCGAGCTCAAGCAGACCCGGGTCCGCCTGGACTTCACCAACTGACGCTACCTGCAGCCTCCTCACCTCGCCCGGCGGCCGGTCACACCCGACCACGGTGCGATCAGAACATCGGCAGGCGGCGGCGCCCGCCTGCCAGACAGCAACTTCTCTTCCACCACTACGCGAAAGCAGCCTTGCCGTGAGCAACAACAAGCCCAGCGCGCTGGAACCGTACAAGATCGATGTCCCCCAGGAGGCTCTGGACGACCTCAAGGACCGTCTGAAGAAGACCCGCTTCTTCGACGACCTGGACAATGAGGAGGAGTACTACGGGATCAGCACCGCCTACCTCAAGCCGCTCGTGGAGTACTGGGCGGACGGCTTCGACTGGCGTGCGCAGGAGAAGCGGCTGAACACCTACGACCAGTACAAGGTCGAGATCGACGGTACGCCCGTGCACTTCTACTACGTGCGCGGCAAGGGCCCGAACCCGATCCCGCTCGCCATTCATTCCGGCTGGCCGTGGTCCAGCGGGTTCAGCCTCCCACTCATCGGCCCGCTGACGGACCCCGCCGCCTACGGCGGTGACCCGGCCGACTCCTTCGACGTCATCATCCCCGACCTGCCCGGATTCGCCTGGTCCACCCCCGTCGGCAGGGGCGACCTGAACTACTGGAAGATCGCCGACATCATTCACAAGCTCATGACCGAGGTACTGGGCTACGAGAAGTACGCCGCGGCGGGCTCCGACTACGGCGCCCTTGTCACCAGCGCGCTCGGCCACAAGTACGCCGACAGCATCATCGGCCTGCACTACGGTCACGACATGCCTCCGGGCCAGTTCACGAACGAGCGGTTCTGGGACCTGACCGACGGCGCCAAGATTCCCGAGGACGCCACGCCGGAGCTGCGGGCGGGCCTGGAAAACCTCGTCAGCACCTACGTCTCCCACGTCGCGGTCCACATGCTCGACGCATCGACCCTCACCCACGGTCTGAACGACTCCCCCATCGGCATGCTCGCCTGGCTCCTGCGGCGGTGGAAGAAGTGGAGCGATAAGAGGGGTGACTTCGACAAGAACTTCCCCCGCGACTTCATCCTCACCGAGGCCACCACCTTCTGGGTGAACCAAGCCATCGGCTCCTCCATCCGCATGTACCGCAACGCGGCGCGCTACCCGTGGGTGCCCTCCCACAGCCGCCAGCCCGTCGTCGAGCCGCCGGCCGGCTTCACCTTCCTCCTCGGCGACGCCTACCCGCCCGGCGTCAACACCGTCGAAGGGCGTATCGCCGCCTTTGAGAACGGCCCCACGCGCAGCTCCTTCAACGTGATCAACGTCAACGCCCACATGAAGGGCGGCCACTTCGTCCACTACGAGAACCCCGAAGCCTTCACCAACGACGTCCGGGAGACCTTCCGAAAGCTGCGCTGACCATGTAGCCGGTGGGCCTCCTGCTCCGATCCCGGAGCAGGAGGCCCACTGCCATCCACCGGCGGCTCTCCTCCCGACGCCGCTCAACCCCACACGCGATGCCGTCGGGACTGTACGGTTTTCGGCTCCGTCTCTCTTTCGGTGGTGACGGAGCGCCCTGACGCGTCACAGTGAGTCATGCGTGATGTCGATGAGCTGGTGAGTGTGGTGTTCGCGGGGTTATCGCCGCTGGTCGTGGAGAACGTGGCGGACGAGCGCGAACGGATTCGGGTACGGGCGCGAACCCCGGACGGCCCTGTCGCCTGCCCTGGCTGCGGTGCCGAGACCACACGCGTGCACGGCTATCACGAGCGGAACGTGGCTGATGTCCCGGTCGACGCACGCCGCGTATTCGTGGCGGTGCGGATCCGCCGCCTGATATGCCCGACGCGAGGCTGCCGTCAAACCTTCCGCGAACAACTCCCCGGCGTGCTGGAACGCTACCAGCGGCGCACTCCCCGCCTGAGCGGCCACATCGGCGCTGTGGTTCGCGAATTGGCCGGACGTGCCGGCACACGAGTCTTATCCGCCCTGGCCATGCCCCTGTCGCGGCATACCGCCTTGCGCATCCTGCTGCGGCTGCCCCTGCCGCAGCTTCAAGTGCCCCGCGTCTTGGGAGTGGACGACTTCGCCCTGCGCCGACGCCATCGCTACGCCACCGTGCTCATCAACGCCGAGACCCGCCAGCGCATCGACGTCTTGCCCGACCGCACCGCCAACACCCTCGAGGCTTGGCTGCGCACCCATCCCGGAGTGCAGGTCGTGTGCCGAGACGGCTCCGGCACCTACGCCGAGGCAATCCGCCGCGCCCTCCCGCAAGCGATCCAGGCCGGTGATCGGTGGCACCTGTGGCACGGCCTCGGCCAGGTCGTCATGAAAGAGGTCGCCGCGCACAGCGCCTGCTGGGCCAAGGCCGGCCCGCCCCCGCAGGACGGCCCCCGAGCACAAAGCACCCTGCAGCGCTGGCACCAGGTCCACGACCTGCTCCGCAAGAACGTCGGTCTGCTGGAGTGCGCGCGCCGCTTGAACCTGTCGCTCAACACCGTCAAGCGCTACGCGCGCGTGCCCGAGCCCGGACGGCTGCGACGCGCCCCGCAGTACCGGCCCACCCTGGTCGACCCCTACCGTGACCACCTGCGGCGCCGCCACGCCGACGACCCCGCCGTCCCCGTCCTGCACCTGTTCAACGAGATCAAGACCCTCGGCTACCCGGGCAGCTTCAACCTCCTGTATCGCTACATCACCCAGGGCCGCGTCGAAGGCGACCGCCCGCCCATCTCACCGCGCCACCTGGCCCGGCTCCTGCTCACCCGGCCCGGTAACCCCACCGTCAAGCAGCAGAACCTGCGTGACGAGCTCACCGCCACCTGCCCCGAAATGACCGACTTGGCCGGGCTGGTGCGCGCCTTCGCCGACCTGCTCCGACCGCGCAAGGACAATGCCGACCGCCTCAACGAGTGGATCACCACCGTCCGCGCCGCCGACCTACCCCACCTGCACTCCTTCACCCGCGGCCTCGACCAAGACCGCGACGCCGTCCATACGGCCGTCACCATGCCCCACCACAACGGCGGCACCGAAGGCGTGAACACCAAGACCAAGCGCATCATGCGCCAGATGCACGGCAGAGCCGGCTTCGCACTACTCCGCCACCGCATCCTCTTGGCCTAACGCTCCGTCACCACCGAAAGAGAGACAGAGCCGATTATGGGACAGAGCCGAAAACCGTACAGTCCCGCAGGGAGCGGGGCGCAGGCGGCATGATCGTCTTGACCTTCGCCCTGGTCGGCGACATCGTCGTGCCCAGTGATCGCGGCCGCTGCCAGGGCATGTTCGAGTCCGTGTACGGCGTGGCCGGCACCGTCGGCCCCTGCTCGAAGGCGTCTTCACCGACCAGCCGCGCTGGCGGTGGGCGTTCCTGGTCAACCTCCCCACCGGTGCGCTCACCCTGGTCATCGCCGCGCGGGTGCTGCCTGCCGGTATCAAGGGCGCTGGGAGGGCGGCGCCGAACCACACGTGCTACTGCGGGGCGGGGCGCTCAAGGTCGGCCGGAGTGGCACCGGGCGGGCCGAGGACGATGTCGCCGAACTCCTCGGTGACCGCCTGGAACAGGCCCATGTCCCAGTCGGTCTCAGGCGTGGCCAGATGCGCGGGCGTGCCCGTCCGGCGAATGAGCTCGGCGAACTTGCCGGGCGAGGTGATGTTGAGCGTGCGCGCGCCGTCGGCGCCGGCCTTGAGCGTGTGCGGGGTGTTCATCGGGATGGCGTAGAAGTCACCCGAACGTAGCGTGAAGGTCTCCGGGCCCGCCCACACCGTCAGGGAGCCGTCGATGACCCAGATCCGCTCCTCATAGCCGGTGTGCAGGTGCAGCGGCGTTCCGGCCCCGCCGGGCAAAGTGATCTCGGACAGGTCATGACGCCCGTCCGTCTCCTCTGCGGATGTGAGGATGGATAGGCGCAGGTGCTGTCCAAGAACGAACTGGCGGTCCTGCGGGACCGGCGGCGGCGAGGGAAATCAGAGGCGGCGGCGGGCTTGCGGACCAGCTGGCAGAACTCCGCCCGCTTGCCCTCCCACTGCTCCGGGGTGAACAGGTAGGTGCCCGGGTCGGCGTACCGGCGCGAGCCGGGCACGAACACGTCTCCGGAGCGGAGCCCGTCCCGCAGGGCCAGCACCACGCACAGCTCCCAGTAGTGGCGGAACGCAGTGTCATCACCGGCCTTGCGGGCCTTGGCCAGATAGTCGGCGTACCGGGCCGACACGAACGACGTTGGTGCCTCAGCCGGGACCTTGCGCCCGTGGGTGCGGTTCAGGTCCTTCAGCATCTGCAACGCGGTCATCAGATCCTGGGCGCCGGGCCCGCCCTGGAAGTCGATCACCGACAGCACTCTGGGGGTGAAGCGGCGCAGGTAGGTATAGGAGGCCTCCAGCGCCGCCAGCCGTCCGTGGTCGCGGGGCAACGGTTTCCACGACAACGAGGCGACCTCGCGGAGCTTGTCGAGTCCGATCTGGCCCCGCAGCAGCCCGCCGACCTCCTCGTCCGGGATGCCCGGGTCGTTCAGCACCGGCAGGATCACATCCATCAGCAACTGGCGGGCCTCGCCCTTCTTGGCCCGCTCCGCCAGGGCCTCGTCGGTCTTGGCCTTCGCGTGGGACTCGCGCGCCGACACCGCCTGGTCGAACAAGGCGATGACCTCGTCCAGCTGATCGACCGCGGATTGGGCGACCAGCGAAAGCAGGATCGGGTAGCGGCGCTCCTCCCGGCGCTCCAGGCCCTGCACCGTGGATCGGCGAGCCACCGTGGCCAGGAACCGGCGCCGCTCCCGGGGCAGCATCGACAAATCGAGCTGGTGGGCGTCCATCGCCCGCAGGTACAGCAGCTTGTCGAGCGACACCCCGATCACCGGGACACTCGCCTCGACCGCGGGCGTCGTCAGCCATCGCAGCCGGGACGTCCCGATCTCCGAATCCTCCACCAGCAGCCGGTCCAGGCCGGCCCGCATCGACCCGGTGAGCAGATGCCCGACCTTCTGGGTGGTCAGCTTCCCCGCCGCCGCGCGGGCCGTGGTCACCAGCTCCATCAGCGTGACCGCTCCGGGCCGCACGACCTGGGCGGACTGCAGGTGCTCCACCGCCTGCTGGAACAGCAGGCTCGGGGTGTCGTGCTCCATCGCCCGATCCAGAAGGAACTGCTCCAGCTCCTTCCACTGGATGCTGCCCGGCTTCGGGTTCTTCCACGTCAGGTACTTCAGAACCGCCTTCAGATGATCGCTGCGGGTCTGGGGCCGCTTCCGCGTCACCCGGTCGTACTGCTCAAGCATCCCGGGAAACACCGCCATCTGGCCCGCCAGCCGCAGCAGCGCCGCCTGCGGGATCCCCAGGAGGTCGTCGGGGACGTAACCGAGCCACGGCAGCGTGCACAGCTGAACGGCCAGCCCCAGCCGAGCCTCCGGACCCCGGCCCGGCGCGTCCAGGAACCCATGCTCGCGCGGCGTCAACGTGAAGTACTTGTTCAGCTCCTCGCGTCCGATGTCCGGGAACGACCGCAGACGCTCCAACTGCTCATCCGACAGGAACCGCGTCGACATCAACCACCCCGTACGTCACGGAACACACGAACCATGACGAACCGTAGTTGAGGAGATCAACAACCGTCCCGGAAACCCGAGTAACCGCAGGTCAGACTTATATCCGTTGGATTTCCGCTGTTTGCTACGGGGACCCCATATTAGAGGAGTCCCGACGGGCAAGGTCCGCTACGACAACCTCAAGGCTGCGGTCTCCGCGGTGCTGGGGTTCACCCGGGCCCGGACGGAGTCCGCCCGCTGGACGGCGTTTCGAGAGCACTACGGGGTCGAGGCGTTCTACTGCCAGCCGGGGATCAAGGGCGCCCACGAGAAGGGCGGGGTCGAGGGCGACATCGGCTGGTTCCGCCGCAACCACCTGGCCCCGATTCCAGAGGTCGGCTCGCTGGATGAGCTGAACGAGATGATCGACTGTTGGGACGAGGCCGACGAGGGACGGCGGATCGGGGCGCGGGCCAGGACGGTTGGCGAGTACTTCGCGATCGAGCGGCCGCTGCTGCGGATGGTCTCGCAGGAGCCGTTCGAGACTGGGCTGCTGCTCCCGGTCCGGGTCGATCGCTACAGCCAGATCACCGTCCGGACGAACCGGTACTCGGTCCCAGCCCGGTTCATTGGCCGCCAGCTGCGGGTGATGCTGCGCGCCTCCCGCCTGATCGTCTATGACGGACAGCAGGTCGTCGCCGAGCACGATCGGTTGTTCGCCAAGGGCGGCCGGCGCCTGGAACTGGACCACTATCTGGAGGTCCTGATCCGCAAGCCCGGCGCGCTGCCGGGCGCGACCGCTCTGGAACAGGCGCGGGCCGCGGGCAGGTTCACCCCGGTTCACGACACTTGGTGGGCGGCGGCCTGCAAAGCCCACGGCGACCGCGACGGCACCCGCGCGCTGATCGAAGTGCTGCTCCTGGCCCGTCACATTCCTACCGAGCATCTGGTTACCGGCCTGGCCGCCGCGCTGCGGGTCGGCGCCCTCACCGCGGATGCGGTCGCTCTGGAGGCCCGCAAAGCCGCTGAGGAAGACGAACAAGCTGCTCCTGAACCTGCCCAGCACGACAACCACGAGGCAACGGTGACGTTCCTGACTGAACGGCGCCTGGCCCAGCTTCCCCGCGACACCCGGCCGCTGCCCTCGGTGACGGCCTATGACCAGCTCCTCAAACGCGCCCGGCCACCCGGCGAGCGCCCAGCCCAAGGAGAAACACCATGAGCGTCCCCCACCGCGGCATGACCGAACAGGCCGCCCAGGCCTCCATCGACCAGGCCTGCCGGATGCTCCGCCTGCCCAGCATCCGCACCGCTTTCCCCGAACTGGCCGAGCAGGCGACCCGCGAGCAGATGTCCTACCTGGGATTCCTCGCCGAGCTCTTGCTAACCGAATGTGATGACCGTGCTCGTCGCCGCTCCGAACGTCGTATCAAGGCGGCCCAGTTCCCCCGCGACAAGTCTCTGCGCGCCTTCGACTTCGACGCCAACCCCAACATTGACCCCGCTACCATCCACACGCTCGCCACTTGCGAATGGGTGAAAAAGGGCCAGCCCCTCTGCCTGATCGGCGACTCCGGCACCGGCAAGTCCCACCTGCTCATCGCCCTCGGGACCGAGGCGGCGATGAAGGGCTACCGGGTCCGCTACACCCTCGCCACCAAGCTCGTGAACGAACTCGTCGAGGCCGCCGACGAGAAGGTCCTCGCCAAGACCGTCGCCCGCTACGGACGCGTCGACCTGCTCTGTATTGACGAACTCGGCTACATGGAACTCGACCGGCACGGCGCCGAGCTCCTCTTCCAGGTCCTCACCGAACGCGAAGAGAAGAACAGCGTCGCCATCGCCAGCAACGAGTCCTTCTCCGGCTGGACCCGCACCTTCACCGACCCGCGCCTCTGCGCTGCGATCGTCGACCGGCTTACCTTCGCCGGCAACATCCTCGAGACCGGCACCGACTCCTACCGCCTTGCCCAGACCCGAGCCAGAGCCGAACAAGCCAGCTGACCCGTGCTCGGTACTGGTGGGGTCGCGTATTCAACTGTCGCGAGTTGTCGTTCCCCTGGGCCCTACTGGTGACGTTCCGTGCTCGCCGGAGGCGTGGCGGTTCAGTCGTGGAACCCGCGGAAGACGCCGTCTGCGTCGGCGCTCTCGGCGAACTCGCCGAAGTCCATGTTGCCGATGGAGAGGTTGGCGTGAATCCCGGGGATCTCGGAGGGGATGACGCGCATCTCCCATGTGAATTCCAGCTCGATGACCAGGAACGGCATCTCCTGCGAATCGACGGTGACCTTGTCGGCGATGACGAGGATCGGGTCCTGGTAGCCGTCCGGAAGCAGGGCGAGGATCTGCTGCGCAGTGAAGCCTTGATAGGCGGGGTCCTCGACGACCTTCACCTGGCCCGAGAACTCCTTTGCCCAGCCGTCCTTGTCGATGTCGCCGAGCGTGTTTCGTACGGCCTGCCATCATTCCTGGTCAGAGAAGTCGGTACACACCACGAGCAGGGCGTCGACTTTGGGCAACATGTCCATCTGACGATCTTCGAGGCGATGCCAGTGGCTCCACAAGCTCACCGACGACCCTAGTGTCCGTAGTGGCGGTTGGAATAGGCGAGCACACCAATCAGTACCGCAGGCCCATGGGGGTTAAGCAGCGCCATGATCAGACTCAGGGCCGCCTGCCGCTTTCAGTTGCTCGAGTATAGCGCCGAGGCTCTTCCCGGGCTGAGGCTCTTGTGACGGTGGCAGGTCGGCGATCGCGCCCACCAAAAACGGTCCGTCCAGCAGATCGGCGGTGAACGTCACGCCGGTGAGGCGAGCCGCCATCGCAAACATCCGCGCGCCATGTCCGGACAGGTCGTCGTAGCGTTGATCCCAGTCCTCATCTGAGCCCTCCGCGAGAGGCAAACCGAACTCGCGCATGAGGCCGGCCAGCCGGTCGGTGTCGGCACCGGAGCGACGCTCGGGAAAAGTCGGGTCGAAAGCCGTGAGCACCATGCCGTCCGCGGCGTAATGAAAGTAGTCGCAGGCATAGTCATGCCGCAGGACGGACACCACGTCGGTGTCGGCCGACAGACGCTCCAGCGTCGGGTTGTCCGTCCCCGACCAGCCGCACGGCTCCACCGCCGCGCACCCATCGCCGGTTGCGACCACTCCGACATAACCACCTCCCTCACCACCCTTGGTCATCATCGTGAAGTCGGAGACTGCCAGCTTCAGCTCGGCGAAGTTCATCTGCGTGCTCGTGCGAGCGCCGAACCGGCGCAGCACCTCGGCCGGGTCGAGCCCACGCACCAAGGTCACGCAATAGATCTCGCCGAGCAGGTCGCCCCGATCGCCGTACGGCGGTTGCAGCCAGCGGAACGGCGTCAGCGCATCGATTGTCATGTCGCGATCTTGGCAGGCCCTACCGACATAGTCAGGCCCACTTTGCCCTTCCGCGCGCACCTGCTGCCCGAGAGCTCGGTTGTTGCCGCCGACATCACGGAAAGTCACTACCACGGCCCTCGGCATCGAGAACTCGCGATAGTCGAATAGGTGACTCCACCAGTACCGAGCCCATGACCACACTCACACAGCGTCACAAGAGCCATGTCCCGGACCCACGGCATGGCTCTCTTTTTCACTAACACTCCAAGGCAGTTGATCAGCAAATGGCTCTCAAACCGACCGACACGTGGCTCTCGGATCCACCTTCATAGCCAGTCGTCCTTGCGCCGGCCACCCACGGGGAGACGTCAAGGTGAGCGGTGAGTGACCTGCAGCCGAACGGCTGGTGGCGGGCCGAACATCCGCCGCAGCGGGAAGTAACGATCAAGTAGGCTGCCGATCGTGTCCGCGCCTCCCCCGCTCACCGGCCCCATGCGTGCCCAGGCGCGTTCGACGCCCGGTCGGTGGCTGTACGCCGTCGACCCGTTCTTCGACCCGGACGGCGCTGTCCCCCCGTACGGGGTGATCGGCGCGTGGCGAATCGACGAGCGCGGCGAGGTGAGCGAGGAGTTCACCCCCAACCCCGGCTACCGGCCCTCGCCGGTGTCGCTGGGCTTCGGGGAGCCGTCCGACCCGCTCGACGCCGCCGTCCAGCTGGCGGTGACCGGCTATTCGGACGGCGAAGACCTCATGGCGCTCCTGCTGGAGTCGGAGGTCTTCGTGGACACGGGCCCCGACGGGAGGATCCCGGTGTACGACACGAAAGTCGTCATGGCCTACACCTCTTGGGCCCATCTGCCGAAGGACCTTCCCGCCGGGGTGTCGGGCCGGCGGGTGCTGCGCGGCGTCGACCTGGTGGGCTTCATGCCCGAGGGCGTCGATCTCGCGCTCAACGCACAGGGGCGCGCGGGCATCCGTGTCCCCCGACCGCGCGGCCGCTGACCGGCCATGTCCCTTCAGCTGCCGCAGGAGCTGGCCGTCCCGCTCGCCTGGACCGGCTTGGTCGTCTGGCCGGACTCCGACGAAGACGCGATCCGTGCGCAGGGCACACGCTATGTGATGCTCTCGGCGCGGCTGAGGCGCTCCGCGCAGGACACCGAGGCTCATCACAGCCAGGTGTGGGAGCGCAACTCCGGCGACGGCGTGGACGCCTACCGCTCGTGGGCGCGGCGAAGCGCGCCGGCCGACCGGCTGAACCGGCTGGCCGACGCCCTGGAGCTGGTCGGCCTGGCCCTGCTGAGCGCGGCCTCGATCGTGCTGCTGTGGAAGCTCGGGGTGATCGCCCAGCTCGTCGCGCTGCTGATCGCCGTCACCCGCGCCATGGCCACGGCGGTGATGTCCCCGGCGGCCTCGCTGGTGGCCGTCGCCGCGCGTACGGCCGCGACCCGCGCCGCCCTGCGCCGGCTGCTGGAGGAGGTCGCCCGCTTTTTCTCGCGCGGCGTGGTCGACCCGCTCAAGCGGGCGGTCATGCTCCTGCGCGGCGGCGTCGGCCGCCTGCGTGGCCGCCCGGCGGACTGGGACCCCCTCAAGGTCGCCGCCAACCGCCACGTCGACGTCTCCGCGATCCGGCCCCGGCCGCGCTTTCGCGACTCCCTCCTCCCCGGTACGCGGCCGGTCTGGCGCACAGACGACCGTCCCCTCTACCGGTCCGACACCCGTCACCCCGACGAGATCTTCTCCCAGGGGCTGCAGCCGAGGAATCCCGCCAACACCGACCTGAACGGCTACGTCGCCTTCTTGGACGAGCGGGCCAGGAGTTCCGCCTTCGTCGGCACCAGCTACAACCGCGACATCCACCGGTGGTGGCACGAGTACGGGTCACAGGGCTGGGTGTACGAGGTCAGCACGC
The DNA here is from genome assembly GCF_052983175.1 of Streptosporangium sp. G12. NCBI lineage: Bacteria > Bacillati > Actinomycetota > Actinomycetes > Streptosporangiales > Streptosporangiaceae > Streptosporangium > Streptosporangium sp. G12. The sequence goes on from NZ_JBRIQO010000015.1 coordinate 198,986, forward strand.
CCGGCGGCACCGGCATCCGGCTGCCGAACTCCAGTTACGACGAGGTCGTCTTTCCCGGTGGCGTCGCCCCCGATCACATCACGCGGGCCCGGCCGTACCAGATGTCCCGCCAGGGGGAGATGACGGTGGGCGAGTGGCTGGACAATCCTCGCGCACGGCCTGGCTGACGGCCTCCTCGCCGAGCTGCTCGGCCCGGCGGTACCCGACGTCCATCCGGCCCAGCGCCTGCTCGGCGTCCCCCAGGTCGGCCACGACCGACTCCAGCGACTCCAGCATCGCCTCGACCGTCTGCCCGAAGAGCCCGCCGACCAGACCGCCGATGGGCCCGGTGCCGAACATGGCCGGCGAGCCGCCGACGTCGTGAGCGCGTGCGGCGAGATCGTCTCGCACCTCCCCCAGCCCGCCGGAGGCCGTCCGAAGGCTGGAGGGGTGGACGTCCAGGGGTTTCATCCGCGGTTCTCGATCCGGCGGGCGAGATCGCCGATCTCGTGTGTGAGGGCGTTCATCTTCCTCATGGACGCGTCCTGGACGCCCTCCAGCGCTCGGGCCAGTGCCGCCACGTCGACGTGTTCGTGTCCGGCCTCGATGTTCGCGCGCAGGTCGTCCAGCGCGGCGTTGACGGCGACCATGATCAGGTCGCACAGCTCGCGTGAGCCCATCCGCATAATGCGCGGATCGACCTTCAGCGACGTGAGCCGGCACTGCGGGGAGACCGTCGCCGACACCCGCCCGTCCGCGGCCCGCCCCTCGCCGCCGCGCGGTTCCTCCTTCGGCGGCGGCTCCTTTCCCAACGCGTCGAGCCCGCGCCTGGCCTCGTCCAGGAACCGATCGAAATCCTCGAAATTCACGGCCACGGGTCGAGGGTAGGGACGGCGGCCTACGGCGAAGTGTCATCGGGGTGAACGGTTCGTGAGGGCCTGTGAGGAGGATTGGTACGGGAGTTAGAGCTGCTAACACAATGAGCTGAGGCGGCGCCAGCAGATCAGTGCGCAGCCGAGGCTGAGGAAGGCTTCGTGGATGTCGTCGCGGACTTCCCAGCGGATGCGCAACCGGCGGAAGTGGTGCAGCAAGGCGAAGGCCTGTTCCACGACCCAGCGCTGTTTCCCCAGGCCAGAGCCGTGCTCGGTACCGCGTCGGGCGATCAGCGGGCGGATGCCCAGGGCGCATACCTGCTTGCGGTACTTGTCGTGGTCGTAACCGCGGTCGGCCAGGACGACATCGGGCCGTCGGCGAGGCCGACCACGCTTGCCACGCACCAGCGGGATGGCCTGCAGCAGCGGGATCAACTGAGTGACATCGCCCGCGATTGCCGCCGGTCAAGATGACGGCGAGCGGGATGCCGGTGGCGTCGGTGATCAGGTGGTGCTTGCTGCCGGCCCGTCCTCCTCGACCTGAACCAGCAGACACTAACCGTCGAGTAACTCGCCCCCAACGACGCCAGACAGCTACCCGAAGTGTGTCCTGGCCTCCGCTTTAGGGCGGAGGCCAGGACCGGGGCGGACGGGATGCGGCGGTCGGGTTAGCGGTGGGTGATCCACCAGATGGTCAGCGCGATGGGGGCCGAGGCGACGGCTGCGGCGGCGCTGCGTACCGCGGCGGCCAGGGCGGCGCGGGTCAGGCGGCGCAGGAACGGGCGGTCGATCATGGGCGGTTCTCCTTACCGCGTGCCCCAGGCGCTGCTCGCCCGGGACGGTGCCCTCATCAAGCCTCTTCGGAGGGTTTTCCGGATCCGCTCGCATCGGCGCGGTGGGGCGGGCAGGGTGGGAGACCTCGGGGAATGGGGTGATGGGTGGCTTTTCCGGATGGTTTCGATCCGGATCCGGATGTACGAGAGGTAGCAGGGTGAGCGGCTCCAGCGATTCAACGGACGCGACAGGGGCAGCCGGTGCGGTGGATGCGACCGGCCGGTACGCCGCCGCGCTCCGGGCGTTGCACCAAGCCGCCGGCGCACCGGACGGCGCGATGATCCAGCGGCAGGCGGCCGCGCAGCGGCCGCCGTTGAAGGTGACGTCCACGTCGTGGAGTGATTGGCGCAACGGCCGCAACGTCCCATCTGACCGGAAGGTCGCCGACTGGCTGATCGTCTTCCTGCGCGGCCGCGCCCGGCAGAAATCCCCCACTTATGGTGCGCCGCCTGACGCGTGGTGGGAGGAGCTTCGACAGCGGGCGCGGGCCGAGCGCCGCCAGGGCCGTGGGCGTGGTGGGCGTCCCCCCACTCCTCACCCGCCGGCCCCCACCGTGCAGAAGGTGGAGAGCGAGCCGGTGCGGTGCTGGGTGGGGGTGGTGCCCCGGGCCGCGGACTGCTTCCAGACCCGCGAGATCGCCGACCGGCTCACCGAGGCCGCCGCCGGCGGTGGGACGGTGGTGGTCTCGCAGGTGCTGGCCGGGATGGGCGGGATCGGCAAGACCCAGCTCGCCGCCGCCTACGCCCGCCGGACGTGGCAGCGACAGGAGGTGGAGGTGTTGGTATGGGTGAGCGCGACCTCCCATTTGCAGATCCTGGCCGGCTACGCCCAGGCCGCCACTGAGCTCGGTCTGCCCACTGACCCCGGTGACGTCGAACGGGCCGCCAGGCGGTTTCTCACCTGGGCCCAGACCACGCCGGCGGCGTGGCTGGTGGTGCTCGACGATGTGCAGGACCCCGCCGACGTGCGGGAGCTGTGGCCCTCGGGCGCAGCTGGGCGCGTGGTGGTCACCACCCGACGCCGGGACGCGGCCCTGACCGCCCAAGGCCGCCGGGAGGTGGAGGTGGGGGTGTTCGCCAAGGCTGAGGCACGCGCCTACCTGAGCGCCAAGCTCGCCGTTCACGACCGCATCGACAGCGACACCGAGATCGACGCGCTCGCCGCCGACCTGGGATATCTGCCGCTGGCGCTGGCGCAGGCGGCCGCCTACCTGGTCGACGCGGGCCTGGATTGCGCCGGCTATCGGGAGCGGCTGGCCGATCGGCGCCGCACCCTGGCCGAGGTGGTCCCCGAGCAGGGCGCTCTGCCCGATGACCACCCCGCGATCGTGGCCGCGGCCTGGTCGTTATCGATCGACCGCGCCGACCGTGCCCGGCCCGCCGGACTGGCCCGGCCCCTGCTGCAGGTAGCAGCTCTGCTGGATCCGAACGGCATCCCGCAGGCCGCACTGACCAGCACCCCGGTGCTGGCCTACCTGGCAACCCAACGACGTCCACGGGCCACGAGGGAGGTGTTGGCTGCCGACGCCCGCGACGGGCTGCGGGTGTTGCACCGCTTCAGCCTTATCGACCACGACCCCACCGCATCTTTTCAGGAGGTGCGGGTCCACCAGCTCATCCAGCGCGCCACCCGCGATACCTTCTCCAGTGCCCAGGTGGCCGCCGTCGCGCGTATCGCCGCCGATGCCTTGCTGGAGGTCTGGCCGGATGTCGAACGTGATCAGGCCGGGCCTGTCTTGTGCGTCAACACCACCACTTTGGGCACCCTCACCGGCACCGCCCTATGGGAATGGAACGATGAGGCACACCCGATCCTGTTTCGCGCCGCGAGCAGCGTCGGCGACAGTGGACAGGTTCACGCAGCCGTCGCCGAATACACCCGGCTGCATGCCACCGCCATCCAGCTTTTCGGCCCCGACCACCCCGACACCCTGAACACCCGCAACAACCTGGCGTACTGGCGGGGGCAGGCCGGGGATGCGGCAGGCGCAGCCACCGCGTTCAAAGACCTCCTCACCGACCACCTGCGGGTATTGGGCCCCGACCACCCCAACACCCTGAACACCCGCAACAACCTGGCGTACTGGCGGGGGCAGGCTGGGGATGTGGCAGGCGCGGCCGCCGCAACCGAAGACCTCCTCACCGACCACCTGCGGGTATTGGGCCCCGACCACCCCAACACCCTGACCATCCGCAACAACCTGGCGCGCTGGCGGGGAGATGCCGGGGATGTGGCAGGCGCGGCCGCCGCAACCGAAGACCTCCTCACCGACCACCTGCGGGTATTGGGCCCCGACCACCCCAACACCCTGACCATCCGCAACAACCTGGCGCGCTGGCGGGGAGATGCCGGGGATGTGGCAGGCGCGGCCGCCGCAACCGAAGACCTCCTCACCGACCACCTGCGGGTTCTAGGCCCCGACCACCCCAACACCCTGACCACCCGAGGCAATCTGGCGTACTGGCGGGGGCAGGCTGGGGATGTGGCAGGCGCGGCCGCCGCATTCGAAGACCTCCTCACCGACCGCCTGCGGGTTCTAGGCCCCGACCACCCCTACACCCTGACCACCCGAGGCAATCTGGCGTACTGGCGGGGGCAGGCTGGGGATGCGGCAGGCGCGGCCGCCGCAACCGAAGACCTCCTCACCGACCACCTGCGGGTATTGGGCCCCGACCACCCCGACACCCTGGCCACCCGAGGCAATCTGGCGCGCTGGCGGGGGCAGGCTGGGGATGCGGCAGGCGCGGCCGCCGCATTCGAAGACCTCCTCACCGACCGCCTGCGGGTACTGGGCCCCGACCACCCCAACACCCTGACCACCCGAGGTAATCTGGCGTACTGGCGGGGGCAGGCTGGGGATGCGGCAGGCGCGGCCGCCGCATTCGAAGACCTCCTCACCGACCGCCTGCGGGTACTGGGCCCCGACCACCCCAACACCCTGACCACCCGAGGCCACCTGGCGCGCTGGCGGGGGCAGGCTGGGGATGCGGCAGGCGCGGCCGCCGCATTCGAAGACCTCCTCACCGACCACCTGCGGGTACTGGGCCCCGACCACCCCAACACCCTGACCACCCGAGGCCACCTGGCGTACTGGCAGGAGCAGGCGGGACTCGTATAGACGGCCAGGCAGCGGAGGCGATCACACGGTGTTCTTGAGCTCCGTATCGATCGCCGGCTCAACGCAACCGTTCCCATCGTCTCGTCGTCAGTAGTCCAGGGCACGGTCGACCAGGTCGGCAACCTCGGTAGGTGAGGGGGTCCCAGTAGCAATCGCGGAAAATCCAACGGATATGGGTCTGACCTGCGTGGATGGAAGCTGGACCCGCCGTCCCGTGATCGTGTTTCTCAAGGAGTTCCCGCAGGTCAGCAGCAACACCGTTGGATTCTGCTCCATTGCTACTGAGCCCCCATACGGGACGGTTCCGGGACCACTGCGGACGTGACAGGCACCCCCGAACAGCATCACGCCTTCTTATCCACTGAGTTCCGTCCCGGGTTCTCCGCGCTTCGGGACGTCGTTATCCACTGAGCTGGTAGCAGGAGTTCTTGTGTGGCACGTCGGCCAGCAGGGCGCACACCAGGTCGGCGAAGGCCTCGCGTGGTTCAGGCCGGGTGAACAGGGGGCCGGCGATGCGCGTGGTCAGCGCGGTCAGTTCCGTATCCCAGGACACGACGCGATCGTAGGTCAGAGCACACGTCACACACCGACGATGGACCAACTACGTACCGTAGCGAGCCAAACGAATCAAGATCTACGAATGTAGTACCCGTCACTGGCAGATTTTCCATACTCATAGGCAACAAACAAGTCTAATCGCATCATGTACAACAAACAAACGATGTAAAATTTAATAAAGCGACGCACGCTATAAGTCTTTGCGTCTTTCATGGGGACCGTCTATGGGGTCAGGCGGACCGCTCGCGCTCGGCGCATTGTGGTGTTCCCGCGACTTCGTCCGAATGCCTATCGTCGGAAAGCCGACGAGAAGAGCCCCGAGACAGCGGGGTCGTAGCCACGCGTGGCTTACCCCCCGCAGCGGCTTGAGCTAAGGCCGACTGTAGTGCTCGATCCCGGCAGCCATCCGTCGATCACGACCCGCGCGAATCGATGCCGGCCGCGTCGATCAGAGCGCGGTGATCGACGGTACCCCCGGCAGTCCCGCTGAACTCCTCACGATAGGTGGAGCAATGGAGCAGCAAGCCGCCCAGGTCATGGACATCCTTTTAGGATTTGTCAGGGCGCAGAGCATGAACACCGCCATCAAACTCGGCATCCCCGAACGGTTCGCCGACGGGGCGGTGAGCGCCGAGACGATCGCTAGCCAATGCGGGCTCGACGTCTGCGCGACAGTGCGACTGCTCCGCTGTCTATCGTCGGCGGGAATCCTTCAGGAGCAGCCGGGAAACGTCTTCGCGGCCACCGCGCTCACTCCGGCTCTTCGCGAATCAGTCCCGGGCAACATCGCCCCCTACATCCGTTTCGTCTGCGACTACGCTTTCACCCCCGCCCAGCACATCGACGACGTCGTGACATCGGGGGCATCAGGGGCGGCGTTCAGCGCCGCACACGGGCGGACGTTCTTCGAACTCCTGGCTCAAGATCGCGAAGCCGGGCGGATGTTCGACGCGGCGATGGCTTCCACCAGCAGTGGGTTCGTTGACGGCGTGCTCCGGCGCGACTGGTCGGGAGCCGCGAGCGTCGTGGATGTGGGCGGTGGCAACGGCTCGCTGCTGGCCGCTCTCCTCACCGATAGCCCGCATTTGAAAGCGACCTTGTGCGAGCAGCCTCACGTCCTCGCCGAGGCCGGGCCCGTCCTCGCCGAGGCGGAGATCGCCGATCGCTGCGACCTCCAGGAGTGCGACTTCTTCCAGGAGGTGCCCGCCGGAGGTGACGTCTACATCATGGCCCGGGTCCTGCACAACTGGGACGACGCGCACGCCGTCCGCATCCTGCAGCGGGTACGGCAAGCCCTACCTCCCACGGGCAGGCTCCTGATTGCGGAGCAGGTCCTCGCCGCGGCGGGTGCCACGCACTGGACCAAGACCTATGACCTGTTCATCAGCCTGTTGCTGACCGGCAACGAACGCACTGAAGACGAATGGGTCATCCTGCTGGCTCGCGCCGGTTTCACGATCGAAACCATCACCGCCGCCGGATGGCGGTGCCAGCTCATCGAATGTGTTCCCGACCCTGACTGGAGGATCTGAAACGGTGGTAGACACCATGCGGCAATGGAGCGGGCGTCGAGTCCTGGGCGCCCAAGTTTGGACGGCCGCCCAGCGAGTGATCTGCGGATCTGGCTGTGTGCACCACAGGTGTTGCGTCCGCTAGAGTCATCCTGACCGCTTCTGAGCTGCGGACTCGCACCTGCAACGCTCGTGGCACCCTGGAGAAACGTCGGCGATCACGACCCGGGGTTGTCTTGGGCGACACGCTCCAGGGCATATAGCCCGCCTAGCCGGACCGCAGCCTTGTCGCTACCGAGCTGCTCGACAGCTTTGGTGTACAGCTCGGTTACCTGGCGTTCGGTTGCGTCGTGTGCGGTGATGAGGGTGGCCAATTCTTGGTGGCGCTGACGGCGAAAAGCCAGCATCAGCGTGATCGCGGCGCCAATCCCGGCGCCGAGGGCCAGCCCAGTCTGGATCGCGCCCTGTCGCGCGGCGGCCCACGAAGGACGCGCACCGGGGTCACAGGCCGATTCCTCGCATGGGGTTGTCGCGCCATTTGTCGGCGGTGCGGATGTAGGAGTACTCCGCGGTCGGCTCGCCGACATCGACGAGGTCGCCGAGGAGATCGACGGTCTCGGGAGCGCCAGGTACGGGTGGGCGCGCGGCGGCCGACAGTCCTGCGCGAGGGTGCGGGATCGTCGGCGCTCACGGTCACCCACCAGACCCCTCTCCTTATTATCCGGGGAGTTTTTCCGGCGTTAGCCCGGCCCCTGCCCGGTGGTTATCCGGGGAGATCATACCGAGACTCCCCGGATAAGACGACTTATCCGGGGAGCATTGGCTCACGCGAGACCCTCACCCGCGTCCACATCCGGACATGCCGCGACCCGTACGAAATGAGCGACGGCGAAGGCGGCCCGGGAGCAGCCTCGCCCGGGCGGGCCGCAGACCTGACCGTTTGAGCGGAACGTCACCGCACACTTCCTCTGTGTCGCATTGAGGTGTTTAGGTTCGGTCACCCAAAGAGGCCGGACGTGTACGTATACAGGATGACTTCATGTTAAACGTGGCTTTACAGCCTTTATTTCCTCCTTATGGAGATCTTGCGCGCTTAAGTGATCTATGGGTAATTTCTGATCGTTTGCTTGTTGCGCGCTCCGAACCGTCGACCCCGGCCCCGCTGCGGGCCTGGTGGCGGGCTGGGGTAACGCGGGAGCGGTTGGCTCTCGCGCTGACTTGTTCGGAGGGTGACGGCGTATGCGCCGCAGTCTGTCGCGACCGCGTCCAGTCGGCTGTAGAGCCTGGCAGGTGGTGGCGGTTATCGCCGCGGCGATGCCGGGTCTGCTGCTGTTTCAAGCAGTTCCTGCTTCAGCTTCGACTGTGATGCGGCCGGTCGTGCTCGTTGGTGGCCAACCGGTCACTCCTGAGCAGTTGACGGGTTCAGCGGCAAGCTTTCCATCACTGGTCGATTCGGCGGCCACGGTGACGACGGCGAAAGTGGCCGAGACTTCCCCGCCCGATGACACCGCCAAGAGCGGGAAGAGGCCTGCGGGGGCGTTGTCGGTTGACGCCAAAGATGTTGTGCCCGATAAGAAGTTCACCCGCTCCTCTCCGGGCAAGCCCGGCTCGGGGGTGTTGTTGCCGCAGGCTCGTGACAGCGCGTCGTTGATGGGCATGACGATCGCGAGCTACTACCCCGATGATCGATCCATGGTGGACACCCTCACTCCGGAGTTGCGTGCCTACGGCTACAACGGCGGCCTGGGAGGGCCGTATTACGAGTACCGGTACAAGGTCTGACGGCAACGCCACCACCTGCACGCTGTCGGAATGGCGATACTGGGTCGACGCCGGGTGGAAAGTACCGGCGGGGGTGCTGAAGTGGGGCAAGACGTACGTGTGGGAGGTGACGATCCGCGACACCACCACCCAGGAGACCGGCACCCTGTCGAATCTGAGCTTCCTGACCGCGGTGCGCCAGCCCGTGGTGAGCTCCCAGCTGGCCACCCGCGGCGCCAACGGCCAGGAGTTCCACCAGCTCGCGGGGAACTACACCACCACCTTCACCGACGCCTCCATTGCTACCGCGGGCCCGCCGTTGTCGGTGGTGCGCTCCTACAACAGTCTTGATGCGCGTACCGACGGGATGTTCGGGGCCGGCTGGTCGACCCGGTTCGACATGAAGATCCAGCCCGAGGCAGGCACCCCGCAGTCGCTGCTGGTGACCTACCCTGACGGCCGCAGGCTGCGCTTCGCGCACAAACTCACCGCCGGGGGGATCACCTCCTTTCAGCCTCCGCCGGGCGTCAACGCCACGCTGGCCACCGTCTCCGGCGGCGGCTGGCGGCTGAAGGATTCCGCGTCGACCTCCTACATCTTTGACGCTCAGGGGCGTTTGAGCACGCTGACCGACAGCCGGGGCCGCGCGCAGAGCCTGGTTTATGACGCGGGGGGCAAGCTGGCTACGGTCACCGCCCCCGGCGGGCGTTCCCTGGCCTTCACCTGGAGCGGGGATCGCGTCACGGCCGTGTCCACCGCCCCGGTCGATGGCCAGCCGCTACGGTGGACCTACACCTACGACGCGCAGCGCTTGAGCCAGGTCTGTGCTCCGGTGGCGGCGCCCAACTGCACCGCCGACGGCTACACCACCGGGTCGCGCTATCGGGGGGTTGTGCTCGATGACCGCCCGCTGGGGTACTGGCGGATGGGCGAGGCCCGCACCTTCAGCCATCCCGAAGTAGGTACCTACACCTGTTTTCCCGACGAGAGCGGCCAAAACGGCTGCAATCCCCTGCCTTCGGGGGTACAGACCGGCAAGCCCGGCGCGCTGAGCGGGACCACGAACGCCTCTGCCAACTTTCAAGGCAGCGGCACCAACTCGGGCATCGAGCACTGGGGAGTGTTTCCCAAGCTGGGCAAGAGCATGTCGGTGGAGTCGTGGTTCAAGACCACCGACTCGGGCTTCATCTTCTGGGCCGGCAACAGCTGGAACCCTGCCTTGCTGTGGCATGGGGTTCCCGGCCTGTATGTGGGCACTGACGGCAAACTGCGCGGGCAACTGCAATCGACGATGGACAGCACCCCTGCCCCCGTCACCTCAGCGCAGGTGGTCAACGACGGTCAATGGCACCACGCGGTGATCACCGCCGGTGCCGGGGTGACGAAGCTGTATGTCGACGGCGCCCCCGCCGGCTCGATCAACATGGGGGTGGAGTCGATGAGCTGGATGGGCAGCACCGTCATCGGCAGCGGCGCCGCCACCTCATCACTGCCCGGCTCCCCGCCGGGCCGCTCTGATCCCACGGAATTCGGCTTCAAGGGAACCATCGACGAGGTCGCCGTCTACGACCAGGTGCTCAGCCCCGCCCAGGTCAGCGCCCACTACGCCGCCCGAGCCGAAGCACCGTTCAAGCTGAGTACGATCACGCTGCCCTCGGGGCGCCAGTGGATGACCACCACCTACGACCCGGCCAACGACCGGGTCGCCACCCATGTTGACCAGCACGGCGGCACCTGGAAACTCGGCGATCCCATCTACTCCTTCGACTCCGTCAACCTCACCGAGCTGATGACGGTCTCGGTGACCGACCCCAACAACAACACCCTCAAATACGTTCACGACGCCTGGCGCGACCACCGCCCGGTCAGCCGAACGGACCAGCTGCAGAAGGTCACCAAGCTCGTCTACGACACCGGCGGCTTCACCACAAAGATCACCGACCCCAACGGCGTCATCACCGAGCAACTCAACGACGAACACGGCAACCCCATCCAGGTCAAAACCTGCCGGGCAGCGGGAAGCTGTCAGAACACCTACCGGGAGTTCTACCGCAACACCAGCGATGAGTTCGACCCGCGCAATGACCAGGTAACCGTCAGCCGCGACGCCCGCTCCGCCCACTCCTTCGACGCCACCTACGCCACCAAGTGGGAGTACACCCCTCAAGGGGAGGTGGCCAAGAAGACCACCCCCGCCACCCCGGACTTCCCGACCGGTCGCTCGACCAGTACCACCTATACCGACGGCACCGAGCCCGCGATCGGTGGTGGTCTCACCCCGGCGGGGTTGATGGAGTCGGTGAAGGACGCCAGGGACAAGGAGATCACCTACCGCTACAGCGCCGCCGGAGACCTGGCCGAGCAGACCAGCCCATCAGGACTGGTCGTGAAGTTCGGCTATGACGCGCTGGGCCGGGTGACCTCGCGTACCGAGGTGTCGGCGGCCCACCCTGCCGGGGGGTGACCTCGACGTTCACCTACGGCGGGGCCGGGCGGTTGCTGACGCAGACCGCGCCGGGGGTGAAGAACGAGGTCACCAACGTCACCCACACCGCCAAGGCCACCTACACCTACAACGCCGACGGCGACCCGCTCACCGAAACGGTGGCCGATCTGACCGGCGGCGATGCGGCGCGGACGACCAGCTACACCTATGACGCCCAGGGCCGGGTGGAGACGGTCACCGACCCCGAGGGCGGGATGACGCGCTCCACGTGGGACAACACGGGGGCGCGGGTGTCGTTGACCGATCAGCTGGGCACCGTCTTCACCTACGGCTATACCAAGCGCGGTGAGCTGGCCTCGACGACGATCAAGAACTGGACCGGTAGCCCGCTGGCCCCGAAACCGGCCCAGGACGTGGTGCTGGAAGCGCGCTCTTACGACGACGGGGGACGGTTGGGCGGGCGAGCCGATGCGATGGGCCGTAAAACCCGCTACACCTACTTCGCCGACAACCGCCTGTCGGAGGTCATCGGCGATGATGTGCGGCTTAATGAGTCGACGACTGCGACGGATGTGGTGTTGCAGGCCAACACCTACGACGCGGCCGGCAACATCACCAAGGAGACCTTCACCGGTGCGGGCAGTGCCCGCACCGAGTCCACCACCTACACCTACAACGCATTGGGCCTGGTGGACCGGCAAACCGTGGAGAACGGCGCCGATGACCTGGTCACCACCCGCACCTACGACGACCGGGGCTTGCTGACCGCGACGACCGACCCGCGCGGTAACGCCTCCGGTGCCACGGCGGCGGACTTCACCACCACGATGCGCTATGACCTGGCCGGGCGACTGGTGGAGGCCAAGGCGCCGCAGGTGACGATCGAGAAGAACGCGACAGCGTCCGCCGGGCGGCCCGCGGTGCGCTACGGCTACAACAGCGCCGGCCTGGCCACCCACGCCGTCGACGGGGAGGGCCGCACCCTCACTTCCGCCTTCGACAAGGCCGGCCGGCTGACCTCGACCACGTCGCCCTCCTACACCCCGCCGGGCGGGGCCGCGCTGATCCCGAAGATCAGCTATGAGTATGACGCGGCCGGTCAGCTGACCAGCGTCACCGACGAGCGCACCTACGTCACCTCCACCACCTACGACGCGTTGGGCCGTGCGGTCAAGGTGACCGACCCGGGCCCGTCGGGGCCCGGCGGCGCCTGGACGGCGGAATACGACCTGCGGGGCGAGCAGCTGGCCGCGGTCGATCCCACCGGCGCCCGCACGGAGGCGACCTATGACGATCTGGGCCGTCAGATCACCGCGACGCAGATCGAACGCACACCCACCACCGCGGCGTACACCACCAAGCTGACCTACGACACCGCCGACAACCTCACCAAGACCGTCGCCCCTGGCCCTGGCTCCACTACCAAGACCACCAATTACGTGGTCAACGCCGCCGGGCAGCCCACCTCGATCACCGACCCGCTGACACACGCCTCCACCTTCAGCTACGACATCCTGGGCCGCACGGTGAGGGTCACCGACCCGCTGAAAAATGCCACCGAGGCCGAATACGACCTGGCCGGCCGTCAGATCGCCGCCAAAGACCTCACCAAAATCAACACGGTCGACACGGTGGTGCGCACCTTCGGGTTCGGCTACGACCTGGCCGGTAACGCGACCAGCACCACCTCCGGTGAGGGGCGCATCACCCGCCGCACCTTCGATGCCGCCCACCGGATGACCTCCCTGGTCGAGCCGGTCGCGGCCGGCACCTCGATCACCTCGACGTTCGGCTACGACGCCACCGGAGCGCGCACCCGCACCACCGACGGGCGCGGCAACGCCACCTGGACCACCTACAACAGTCTCGGCCTGGTCGAATCCGTCATCGAACCCGCCACCAGCGCCCACCCGAACGCGGCCGATCGGACCTGGACCAGCCTTTACGACGCCGCCGGCAACACCACCGCGACCCTGCAGCCGGGCGGGGTGCGCATCGACCGCACCTTCGACCACCTGGGCCGGCTCACCACACAGACCGGCAGCGGCGCCTCGGTTGCCACGCCTGAGCGCAACTTCACCTACGACAGCGCTGACCGGGTCACCGCGGTCGGCGACTACAGCCTGGAGTACAACGACCGTAGCCTGCTGACCAAGGTGTCCAAGGCCACCAACCAGGTCGCCACCTACGCCTACGACGCCTCGGGCAACCCCACCCAGCGCGTCGACCCGACCGGCACCGCGGCCTACACCTGGGATGTCGCCGACCGGCTCAAAACCGCCACCGACCCGGTGACCGGGCGCACCTGGACCTACGGCTACGACGACGCCGACCGGCTCACCAGCAAAACCTCCGCCAGCCCGGTCAACACGCAGACCTACGGCTATGACGCTCTTAACCGGCCTGCCTCCCAGACGGTGAAGAACAGCTCCGGTGTCGAACTGGCGAAAATCGTCTACGGGTGGGACAAGGACGACAACCTCACCAGCAAGACCACTACCGGCACCGCCGGCGCCGGAGCCAATACCTACGGCTACGACCATGCCGGGCGGCTGACCTCCTGGACCGCGCCCGGCGGCGCGACCACCGCCTACACCTGGGACGACTCAGGTAACCGCACCGGCGCCGGCAGCGACACCTTCGTCTACGACCAGCGCAACCGGCTGATCTCCGGCGCCGGAACCGACTACACCTACACCCCCCGCGGCACCACCGCCACCGAAACCAAAGCCGGCACCACCCGCGCCCTGGCCTTCGACGCCTTCGACCGGCTCATCTCCGACGGCGAAGCCAGCTACGGATATGACGCGCTGGGCCGGGTGACCTCCCGTACCAAGGGCGCCGATCAGCGGCGGTTCGTCTACTCAGGGCTGAGCAACGACATCGCCACCATCGCCGACGGCGCCAACACCACCCTGGCTCGCTATGGCCGCGCCCCCTCCGGCGGCCTGCTCAGCCTCCAAGAGGGCGCCGGGCCGGCGCTGGCCACCATGAGCGACCAGCACGGCGACCTGGTCGCCACCTTCTCCGCCACCGCGCCGGTTGACTCGGTCGCCTACGACCCCTTCGGCAAGCCCACCCACCACGCCGGCACCCAACGCACTCTCGGCTACCAGGGTGAATACACCGACCCTGACACCGGCAAGGTCAACATGCACGCCCGCTGGTACCAGCCCGGCACCGGCGCTTTTGTCTCCCGCGACACCCCCACCCTGCACCCTGATCCCTCCATCAAGGCCAACCGCTACACCTACGCCAATGCCAGCCCCCTGGTCTATGACGACCCCAGCGGCCAAGACCCGCCAGACATCCACTGCGACGACGACTGGGACGCCCAAGACGCCGCTAACGCCGCGAAATCGCTGGCTCGTGTACCTGGCCCTGTCGGCACAGCAACTGGCTGCTGGGAAAGCGGCGGATCAGGCAACTCGGGCGGCTCGGGCGGAAACAACGGAAAAAACAACGGGAAGAACGGCGGGAAACCCGACTCTCCAAATTCTGGAAAAAACAAACCCCCGAACAACAACAATGGGAACAACAACCCGCCGCCAAACCCTCCCCAGCCCCCGAACAACGATAAGGACAAAAATCAGAAAGGCACTAAGCCGCCCCCAAAGAGGGCCCCCGAACCGAAGCCGCAGCTGCCTAAGAAGGACATATACGAAAAGCTCGGCTTTCCGAAAGACCGTGGCCCCACAACCATCGTTATCAATACGGTCGACAGCGGCGGTGGAGGAGGAGGCGGAACCGACTGGAACAACCCTCCAGACTCCGGGCCAGGCCGCAACACCGAACCGGTCGACTACACCCCACCGATCTCCACCACTCCCCCGCCTCCCGTAGAACCCCCGCTACCCCCCAGCATTCCCGACGGAGATTTTTGGGACTGGCTTGACGGGCTTATCTCTGGGATTAACGATGCGACAACCCTCTATGACCCCTGCTGGGACCATCCACCATGTAATCGTCCTCATTTCGGGGATACGGGCACCGAAGCATTCCAAGACGGCTATGGAGACGGCCAAGAATTCATAACCAAAGAACCATGCTCCGGCCTTGAAGGGATGGCCTTCGACGTTTGCTGGTTCACAAATCAATTAGCGTCTGGAGCCGTAAAAGGCGGAGGGCCGCGTGTTCCCCGAGTTGGAAAGGCAGGAAAGGGTCTGCCCTCTAACCCCTGTAAGGGGGGCAGCAGTTTCATAGCAGGCACCCTCGTCATGATGGCCGACGGCACTCAAAAGCCAATTGAAGACGTCGAGGTCGGCGAATACGTGCTTGCCACCGACCCCGAGACCGGGCGCACTGAGGCCAGGGCCGTCACCATCCTAATTTCAAGCGAAGGCACCAAGGACCTCGTCAAGCTCACTGTGGACATCGACCGCGGCCGAGGTGACGCCACCGCCGCGATCACCGCGACAGACAAGCACCCCTTCTGGGTTCCCTCTCTGCGCGAATGGATTGACGCTGGCGAACTTCAGCCTGGCATGTGGTTGCAAACCTCAGCGGGTACGCATGTTCAGATCGCCGCGATCAAGAAGTGGACCACCGCACGGCACGTACACAACCTGACCGTCGACGACATTCACACCTACTACGTGGTCGCAGGCGACCAAGCTATTCTCGTACATAACACAAGAGGTGGCGATCCCGATGACGACATGGCAAGGGTCGGACGTTGGATGTCGCCAGCGGAATATGAGGCCATGATGAAAACTGGAATGGTACAGTCTGGCGCTGGCGACAGATCTTATGTTGTTCACCCCCCGAGCAAGGATGCGTATAAACCCACCTGGCCAGGCTCTGTATACGTAGAGTTCGACGTGCCACGCTCGACTCTTGTCCCAGGCGGTAGACCAGGTGACTACAAGATGGCCGGACCTAATTCGTTCGATGCACGGGTCGCCGCAAGGAAAGGCCTACCGATTCCTAATCTTCCTCCAGCTAAGAACATCACTCTCGGTGGTTCGCCATGCTGAGAGGGATAGAATTGCTAGATTCCGTAAAGGCTTGGGCTTCCGAGAAAGGCGAGATTCTCCGCAGCAACGCAATCGACCTTGAGATTAATGAATCGCCCGAAAATCGGGATCCACAATCGATTCAACTGATCTTCGATGCCGCAAAGAAACTAAGTGAGATTATCGTCTGGACTGACGGTAATGCCGAGCTCAGCTTTGCCGATATCGATTCGGGGCAAATTACCCCCGAGTATCGGAATATTCAATCCACACAAGATCTAGAGGCTGCACTAAATGTTACTATGGGATGGGTTAGAGGCGCTTCGTAGATAGTAAATTCAGAATTAAATTATCTCATAGTCATTAGCTGATGCCCGCCGTTCATGTCGGCGGGGTATCGACCCCTGCGTCAGCAGCAGTTCCTCGACCTCTTCCAGGACAAGGAGAAGGTCACGATCCTGGTCGGCCACGAGCACGCGTCGGGTGGCCGTCAGGGGAGCCCTGGGTGCCCTCAGCGGCCGCGACAATCGCGGCGGGTTCGGTCTCGGTCCGGGCGGTTGTGAGGGTTTTGCGGACGACGCCAATGGAGACCTTCACCTCGGCGGCGATGGTAGCCAGGCGGCGGGAGTGAGGGCGGACGCGATGGTGACGACCTCGCCCTCGGTGCCGAAGAACGCGTTGACCTCGCCGATCTCGGCACCGGTGAGCGGCAGACCGGCGGGCACCATGATCGCGTTAGCGAGGACGATCGTGATGGCGAAGCCGAGGGCGGCGATGCCGGTGATTCGAGAGAAGTCCATGACTGACTCCGTATTCACGTTTGACGTGGTAGGGACGAGCGCATGCCCTGAATTGCCACATGTCGGGACAACGGGCTGTGGTGCTGGCAGCCGCCGCGCGCTGATCAGGCGGTGCCCGCCGCGCAGACCAGGACGAAACCGATCAGCAGCAGCCAGGAGCGCACGCCCTGGAAGAACTCCCAACGGCGACGGGTCCGTTCCCATCCGGCGGGCGGGTTCGCCGGATCCCAGCGTCCGGTGGCGATGTTGATCGGGACGTTGACGGCGACGGTGAACCCCACCGCGACGGCGAACGCGACCACCGCGGACCAGGCGAGCCACCCGGGCCCGCTGCCCTCGATCGCGACGGCCACCGCGAGCACCACGCACAGCGTCATCCCGACCGGCATGACCCGCCCGAACGTCTTGAGCAGGCCCTTCTCGACGGCGATGCGTTCGGTGCCGGGCAAGTTGCGCAACACCGGATGGACGAAGGCATAGGAGCCGAACTCGGAACAGGCGACGAAACCGGTGACGGCCAGCGTGACGAAGACGAGCAGGTTCACGGCGACTCCGCGGGTAGTGGCCCGGGCGACGACGCGGTCCGCACAGCGGTCAACGCCGTCTCGATCAGCGCATCGGGCTCGGGCCATGGCATGTCGGGTTTGGTGATGCGCAGGTCGATGGCGCCGTGCAGGGAAGCCCACAACTCTGTGGCCAGCACGAACGCCGCACCGCGGCGGGCGGGCGACAGGCACGCGCTGACCGCGTCGACCAGCACCTTGTAGGAGGCCGCGCCGGGATGCGCAGCGCCGGGTTCGAGCCCCAGCCCGGCCGGGCCCGCGTTCATGGCGCTGAACAGCACCCGGTAATGCCCCGGCTGCTCCAAGCCGCTCCGGACGTACGCCCTGGCGATCGCCTCGAGCCGCGCGACGGGGTCGCCGGCGGCGGACACGGCGGCGCTTTCGAGCTGCTCGGTGAACTCGGCGAACCGCTCGGCGATGACAACACGCAGCAACGCCTCCTTGTCCGGAAAGTGCCGGTAGACCGAAGGTGCGGTGACGCCTGCGGCGGCGGCGACGGCCCGCATGGTGAGCGCGTCGGCGTCGCCGAGTTGCGCCAGCAGGTCGGCGGCCACCCGGACGACCACTTCACGCAGCTCGTGCCCGGTGCCACGGCGCCTGCGGTGCGTTGCGGTCATGGGGTGATGGTCTCGCCGTCCAGTAGCACGCGGACCAGAACCCGGCCGCTCGCGATAGCCGCGTGTACGTCTGCGGTGTCCGGGGTGCCGTCCGCGCCGACCCGGACCTGCGCCCAGCGCCCGTACGCGCGGTGGTCACGCACGAGTGCGGTGAGCGCCTCGGCCACAACAGCGGGCTCGCGCACCGCCTCGGCCACCGCCGCGACCCGGCGGCCCCGCAGCCGCAGCTCCACCGGCACCCCACCGTCGAAGTTGCGCCACCACCCCCCCTTCGTGGTGATCAGCAGCTCGCGGTCACGCTGGAGGTAGTTGACGGGGGTGACGTAGCGGACGCCGCTGCGGCGCCCGGTGAAGCTCAGCAGGAGACTCCTCCGGCTCATCACCGGGTGCAGCGGCGAGGACAGGATCGCGGCCGGGATCCAGTTGCGCAGCGATGGGGTGGCCATCAGACGACACCGCCGGGGCGCGGCACACCCAGCCGCCGCCCCATCTCGTCGGCCAGCGCTTGCAACGCCGCGAGCGGCCGGACGAACACCGTGAGATCCGAGATCCGCTCGTCCCGGTCCTGGCGGGCGACGAGTAGCCCGTCGGCCCGGCCGGGGTGGCCCGCGACCTGGGCGCTGAACATCAGAACCGAGGTGTCGCCGACGCCGCCGATGGTCGCCGACACCTCGATGTCGTGCAGCACCCCGTCGAGCACAGCCCCGATGACGTGAGAGGCGGCACCGACCCCCTCGATCGGCTCGTCGTGCACCGCGACCCGCAGAGTGACGTCCTCGGCCAGCACCACGGACACGGCAGTGGCGTCCTCCGCGGCGAGCGCCCGTCCCAGCTGATCCAGCACTGCTCCCCCTCCAAGTAGGTTAACGATCGTTATAGTAACGCACGTTAGCATACTTCTGCAGCGCGGGCCCGTGGCCGAGTCGGCCATGGCCCGCAACCAGGGCAAGTGCCTGCCGTCACCGAATCATCATCAAGATCGCGTTCCTAGCGCCAAAACCCGGTCCGCTCCTCCCCGGAGGCCTTTCTCCCCGTTGTGAAGCGCAGGGGACTGTGCCATCCTCCTGCCTTTGCGACGTAGATTCATTTCCTCGTTTCGGGCCGCGTGGTCGTCGGGGTGGCCCGTAAGGCGGTCGGCGATTGCGGCGGTCAAGGCCGCGGGGCGAGCGCAGCGAGGCTCCGTGGCCTTGAGGGCCGCGGAGCCGACCGCCATACTTCGGGCCGCGACGACCACCGTCCTGCTCCCGGGGAAGCCGGCCGACAGCCTTCGTCGGGCCCAGCGCAGCGCCCCGCCCACAACGGGCAGGCTCCAGACCGGTTACCTCATCCGATCCGGCCCTCCCAACATCCTGACTGACCTGGGACGACGCGAAATCAAGGGGGGCGCGCCGCGCGCCCCCCTGCGCGCCCCCCTTGGGCCGCGACGACCGTGCCCTGACGGGCGCGCCCGCGGCAGGCTCCGAACGCTCCGTCCCGCCGCGCTCGCGCTTACCTGCCGAACCCCTGGCTGGGGCCCTTGGGGGTGGGTGGCCGGTGAGAAGGTGTCCGGCTGGCGGCCCGGGCAGCGGCCTGGCGCTGTTGTGCTTCGGTGCGTTCGCGGGCTTGTGCGGTTCGGGTGCGGACCCGCTGGGCTGCGGCCGGGGTGCGGCGGCCCGGGTCATCGCCTGGGAGACCTCCTGCAGCTGCTCTTGGAGCCGGGTGCGCTGGCTGCTGGGCAACAGGGCGCGTAGCCCGCTGTTCTTCTCGGCCAGCGCCGCCTGCAGCTGGGCCACGCGCTGCTGGGCGCGCTGGTAGGCCTCCTGGGCGTCGTGGCGCCGGTCGCCGGCGACCTGCGCTTGGTCCAGGGCGAGGGCCAGCCGGTCGCGCTCGCCCGTGAGTTCGGTTTTCACCTGGGCGCGGATGGCGGCGATCTGGTCGGCCTCCTCGCGCTCGTGGCGTCGTTGCTGGGCGACCTGCTCGGCCAGGGTCGTCGCTTCGGCGGCGGTCGCGGTGATGCGGGCGTGCAGGGCGTCGTCGCTGAGCAGGCCGTGCGGGCGATCGGGGCGGGTGACCTCCTCCAGCGCCACGCGGGCCCGCGCCACGAACTGGGCGGCCTCGGCCTTGATAGCGACCAGTTCGCGGGCCTTCGCCACGACCTGGGTGGTCTCGGCTTCGATGGTGGCCAGTTCGCGGGCCCGTACGGCGGCGATCGGTTCGGGCTCGGGGGTGAGGAGGGTGTCGGCGCGGTCGCCCTGCAGGGTGGCGGCGTAGGCGTCCAGGGCGCGGTGCAGTTCCTCGGCCGGGTTGCGCGGTTCGCCGTGGCGGGCGCGATCGGCGTCGGACTCCAGGACGGTGCGCGGCAGGTACAGGTGCGGGGCGGAACACGGCTTCGGGTGTGGGTGATCGGTACGGCCACCGCAGTCGTCGTCTATTACGCGATCATGACGCCCCTCTACGCGTGGAGCGCTGGCGGACTGGAGGACTACGCATCGGCTGTCGGCCTGTCCATCACCCTAGGGCTGGCGACGATGTCCACGAGCGTCCTCACGGTGATCAAGTTGAGAGGCCCGCGAAGAGACATTTCGTGAGCCCCGGTCCGTGACTACCTAGAGCGCCCGCGCTCGGGGGTGGAGCCGCTCTGGCAGGGTGGGGGGCCGTGAGTAGCGACGAGCAGCATCGGGTTCCGGCCTCGCGCCGCCGTGGCGGCCTGGCCGCCACCCGCGGTGGCCACCAAGAAAGTGAGCGGTCGTTTTTCTGCCGGATCTGCCAGCGCGCCGAGCGCGGGGTATGGGTGCCGGCGGGCTGGTATCTGCTGGAGCGCGCGCCAGGCGGCAAGGGCCGCCACATCCGCCTCGGCTTGTACTGCAGCGTCGCCTGCCTGGTGCGCGCCGGGGAGATGCTGGAGGCCGGCCGGGGCGGCCGAGCACGCCGCCCGGATGGACCTGCCCACCGAAGAAGACCGGCGCCGCGAACGCGCCCGCGTCGTCGAGGTCGCCCAGACGTTGCTCTCGGGCGGGCTGACGATCCGCCAGGCCGCCGAGAGCTTGAATGTGGAGACCTTCACGCTGAAGACGTGGCTGAAGGAAGCGGGCATCCAGATCAGCCCGGCCGCGCTGGTGGCGAGCTCGTCGGGGTCGTCAGGCGGGGTGGGTTCGGGGGAGCGTCATCCGGTGAGCGTGTTGAACGAGCTGACCCAGCAGGGCCGCATCGAGACGGTCGCCTGGACGGTGGAATCGACCGGCCCCTCGCACGCCCCGGCCTTCACCGCGGCCGCCGCCACCCGCCTGCTCGCCACGGACACGCCCGTGCGCGGCCAGGGGAGCGGGGCCAGCAAGGGGGCCGCGCGGGCGGCGGCCGCAGCCGCGCTGCTGACCGGCCTCGACACGGCGTGACGGTGTCGGCTGCGGGCGGGGCTCCAGTGTTCTCGCCGATCACCTTCCCGGCCAGTCAGCTGCCTGACTGGTTCAGGGCGGTGCACGACGTGCTCCCGTTCCGGCCCGCGCGCGACCTGCTGCGTGCCGGGCTGGTGTCGGGCGGCCAGGGGGTGAACTGGCCCGACCTGGTGGTGCTGCTGGCCTGGTGCCTGGTCGGGCTCGCGGTCAGCGTTCGCGCACTGGTCCGCCGTTCATGAGGTGCCCGGTGAGAGGTCGGCGAACCGTCTGCGCGCGGTCCGGTCGACGGGCCGGGCGGGCCGCGCGCCCGGCAACGCGGCGGCCGAGGCGTTCAACGGCACCCTCGAGGTCGAGCTCGATCCAGGACTCGAGGCGGTCGACCAGCGCGAAGCCGCCCCGGCAGGTCAGGACCCTGTTCTGGCGGGACCGAACGTGCCAGGACCGAGCTGCTCCGCACCCTCTGCCGGTCGATCGGGCTCGTCAGCCCAAATACTTCTCCCAGGGGCCCGTGATGGCCAGGGTGAGGCCGGGGTCCTGCATGTTGACAAAGAGCACCTTGCCGTCGGCGGTGAAGGTCGGGCCGCAGAACTCCGAGTCGTTGAGCTGGTTGCGAGCGATCGCGTACGTCGGGCCGCCCGGGATCGAGCTGAGCACGTGGGAGGCGCCCGAGCCGTCCTCAGCGAGCACGAGGCTTCCCCACGGGGTGACGGTGACGTTGTCCGGGCCGTCGAAGGTGAGGTCGCTGTACTTGGTCGGCGTGCCTTCCTCCGACGCGGTCTGGTGCGGGAAGTACGTCACCAGCTGGATGGTCTGGGCCCGGTAGTTGTAGAACCAGACCATGCCGTCGTGCGGGGCCGCGTCCGCCGGGAGGTCACCCTCGTCCCACGCGTAGGAGTTGACCACGTACACACCCTCGTCGGTGCCCCACACGCCCTCGAACTTGCGTCCGCGGGTAACCTGGCCGTCGGCGAACTGCTCGCGCACGGTCTTGGTCCGCGCGTCGCGCTCGGGCACCTCGATCCACCGTACGGGGAAGGGGCGGCCCAGCTGGGCGGAGGTCAGGTAGGCGACGTCCGGCAGCACCGAGCCGTCATCCATGATGATCTGCATCGCAGCGAGAACGCCGGCGTCCGGAGCGAGGCGGGTGAGCACCCCGGGGCCGAGCTTGACGCCGCGGGGCGCGGTCCAGCGGTAGAAGAGGCCGTTGGGCCCGTCGGCGTCCTCGGAGAGGTAGATCTTGGTGCGGTCCTTGTCGATCGCCAGGGCCTCGTGGGCGTAGCGGCCCAGGCACTTGATCGGCCTCGGGTCCGCCTTGCCGTCGGCCGAGACCTCGAAGACGTAACCGTGGTCCTTCTGGAAGATGCCGGACTTGCCGTTCTCCTTCCAGGAATCCCCGGCCCGCTCCTCGGCCTCCTCGCAGGTCAGCCACGTCCCCCACGGGGTGGGCCCGCCCGCGCAGTTGGCGATGGTGCCGGAGAGGGCGACGAACTCGCCGTGGTTGCGGCCCGCGCGGTCAGTCCTGATTACGGTGCAGCCACCGGCGTCGACGGCGCCGGGGTCGTAGACAGTGCCCTTGACGTGCGGTACGCCGAACTCGGCGCCCGGGTCGATCTCGTGGTTCTGGATCAGGGTGTAACGGTCGCGGCCGGCGTCGTAGACGGCCATGCCGTCGTGGTCGGACGGGGTCGTTCCCTGGCCGCCGTCGAGCCGAGTGACGCCGGTCTTGGTGACCACGGAGTATTTGAAGCCCTTGGGCAGGGCCAGGATGCCGTCGGGGTCGTCCACGAGCGGCGGGAAGGGCGGGTGGCCGCTCCCGGCTGGCGGGCGGAGCCGGTCCGGGTGGGACTGGGCCAGGGACGGGAGGCTACCGGCGACGGCAAGACCTACACCGACGGCACCGCCGGTGAGGAGGGTACGACGAGAAGGAGACACCTGGGCTAACTCCTGTTCAAAACAACCATGACGACTTATCAACCAACTCCTGCGGACCGACGTGAACACTTCATCCATGTGATGGAACGGCGACATCGAGGCAAAGAATTAGGGCTGATCATGCCCCTGTCCAGGTGTTCGGGGCGTTTGGGTGGATAACGCACGCGCGGCCGAGGGCTTCCCCGGCGGTTCCGGCCGGAGGCCGCCGGACGGGGCGGGTGACGCCGTGCCCCGGCCCCAGGAGTCGGTTCACGACGAAGCGGCCTGATGACACCGGTGGTGAAGCGGACACGGCCGATGCCGCGTACACCCGTTCGTCCGCGGGCGGGGTGAGCGCTCGCGCGCGGTCATCCGGCCGTTGAGGTGCGCGGTCGGCGCGGTCGGCCATGGTTAAGCGGCGGCCGCCGGACGAGGGGCTCGGGTGGCGGCCGCGTCGCGCTGCATGGGGTGTCGGTAAGAATCGTGTCACCAGGCCCAAACGAGCACGTTCGCCCAGCTCAGCCGGGCTGAGTTCATAGAATAGAACATGCCTTCTGTAGGTCGGCGCCCTTCACTGACGAGGCACTGAGCAGGCATAACGCCAACGCATGTACCTGGTTGCACCAGTCTTACCGACACCCCGGATCGTCAATCTGGACGTATGGGCCTGGCACGTGATCGACCATGTCCGGCAGGAGGCAACGCGCAATCCCGATGAACGGCTTGAGGCGTTGGTCACTGAGCTCACGAAACGGGTTCCCGATCGCCTGCGCGGCGACCGAGACCGGATCATCTCGGCTTCGCGGTCCCGCTGCGGCTTCGCTTCGGCGACGCCGAGCTTCGGCTGCTGACCACGCTGACCCACTTCGGGACCGCGGTCGACGTCACCGTCGCCGAGCTGCGGATGGAGGCCTTCCTTCCGGCCGACGCGGCGACCGCTTCCGCCCTCGCCGAACTCGGGCGGGCCACACCCGGCGGCGCCTCCCGCGAGGGACACCAAGATCCCCACGACGCGTTGCCGGAACAATCGGTTTGACTCTCCAGCGGCTGGAGGGTTGATGCTGGTGCTGTGGTGAACGACCGCGACGACCTGCTCACTATCGGACAGCTCGCTGACCGCACGGGCCTGCCGGTGCGTACGATCCGCTTCTGGTCTGACATCGGTGTCATCCCGCCGACGTGCCGGTCGGCCGGTGGCTACCGTCTGTACGACGCGGAGGCCGCCGTCCGGCTCGACCTGGTGCGAACGCTACGCGAACTGGGACTGGACCTCGACACCGTCCAGAAGATCCTGACGAGGCAGTGCACAGTGGCCGAGGTCGCGCGGGCCCACGTGGGGGCGCTGGACACCCAGATCCGCTCTCTCCAGCTGCGCCGGGCGGTGCTGCGGTCGATCACCCGTCAGGAAAGCACGACCGAGGAGATGATGCTCATGCACAAGTTGGCCCGCCTGTCCGCCCAGGAGCGGCAGCGAATGATCGACGAGTTCGTCGACCGCATGGTCGACGGCATAGACCCGCAGGCACCGGGAGCGCACATCGCGACCCGAATGCGCCAACTCCCGGCAGAGCTGCCGGGCGACCCCACCCCGGAACAGGCGGAGGCCTGGCTGGAGCTCGCCGTACTCGTGAGTGACACCGGCTTCCAGGAACGCGTACGTCAGATGGCGGTGGCCGGCGCCGCGCCCGGGAACGAGTCCGGGCCACAGCCCTTCGACTCCAGCCTGGTCTTCGAGCACGCCGGAAGAGCCGTGGCCGCCGGCATCGACCCCGGGTCGGCCAAGGGCAGGGCGATCCTGGACCAGCTGGTGGATCCGGCGCTGCCCGCCGGAGACCGTGGCCGGGTGGCCGACGAGGTGGAGATGTTCACCGATCGCCGGGTGGAGCGGTACTGGCAGCTCCTGGGTGTGCTCAACGGCAGTGCGCCGTTCCCGCCCGGTGTCCCCGCCTTCGAATGGTTCATCGCCGCGTTGCGCGCATCCCTGAGCTGACCCCGGTGTTGCCCTTTTCCAGAGGGAGCCGAAGGCCTCACGGCTGGCGTTCGACAGCGGGCGAGCCCGGCCGAGCGTGGTGGCTCGACCGGGCTCGCCGGGTGGGGACGGATCAAGCGAGGTCGAACCGGTCGAGCTCCATGACCTTGGTCCAGGCCGCGACGAAGTCGGTCACGAACCTGTCGGAGGCGTCCTTGCTGGCGTAGACCTCCGCGAGGGCTCGGAGCTGGGAGTTGGAGCCGAAGACGAGGTCGACCGCGGTGGCGGTCCACTTCACCTCATCGGTGCTCACGTCGCGGATCTCGTACACGTGCTCCTCGGACTCCGATGCCTTCCACCGGGTGCCCGGGGAGAGCAGGTTGGCGAAGAGGCCCTCGGGAGTAATGGAACGATCAGTGGCGTCAGCGCGTGCAGGAAACTACACACTCGTTTGCGCCTGGCCGCGGCTATGGGAGCGGCGCAGCTCAGCGGCGCTCGAAGGGATTGGCTCCCCAAGGATCGCGGTGCGGCTCGCCGCGCTCGCGCAGCTCCATCTGGTAGGCCCGCCAGATGTCGGCCTCCGTCAGTGGCACCGGGGCGCGGTGGCGCAGCGCTCCGGACCGGGCCCGTTCGCGGTACCTGCGGTTGAAGGCGGCATACGACAGGCCCGGCTCAGCCAGGCGTCGGCGCAGTTCAGCGCGCCGGTCGCCGATGATGGCGGCCTGGTCCAGGTCGTCCACCGCGCGGGTACGGGCCAGCTCGTCGATGTCGTAGGCGATCCGGCGCAGCACCGCAGCCACTCGGGCCAGGTCCACCGCGACGTGGTAGGCGTCCTCATCATCGGCCGGGCGCAGATTCACCACCGGGGGAAGTCCGTTGCCGGCGAGCCGGTCGACCCATTCGGCGCACTCCAGCACCCACCGCACCTCATCGACCAGGCGCTCGGCGATGCTGTCGCGGCCGTCCAGCTCCTCATCATCGCTACCAGCGGGATCCTCCGGGGCCGGCCACCCGGCCTGACGCAACTGTGCCAGCGCCGCCTCCAGCTCCGGCAGCGGCGCGGCCGCTGTGGCGATCTGCTGGATGCGCGAGGGCGAACGCCCAGCCTCGGTCGCCACCGCCCGCACCGGCAATCCCTCGGCCCGGGCCGAGGCGATGGCCCACTCGTGCTCGATCTCGGCCTGGCGTAACCGCCACGCTGCCCGGCGCACCCGGCGCCGCAGCCGTCGCTCCCGCCGTACCTTCGCCCGTAGCTCGTCTCGATCCACGCTAAGGATCATGTCACCGGCCGCCATGCGGTGTGCAGGAAACTGCACACGCTGGCGCCACTGATCGTTCCATTACTCCCCGAGGGCCAACGACCAGTCCGCCGCGGGCGCGTTCCGGTGGCGGCCGAGAAGATGTCGGCCACGCCGTCGGAGTTGAAGTCCGGCGTGGCCGATCCACTCATCGCGGCTTAGCGCGGGTTATTTGCGTGGGTGAGGGTCTCCCAGGCCAGGAAGCGCGAGGCACCGACCGGGCGCTTCTGCATCACCCACTTCTCGGCATGGGGCATGTCGTATCCGAGACGCTGGTGCAGCGCGTTGTAGCCGACTTCGAGGTTCGGCCCGAGGCCGGGGGTGACCTTTCCGCCGCACAGCCACGATGGCACCGTCGCGCCCAGTTGCAGGCGAGCGTGGAAGTTCATCGCGTATCGCAGCCGGTGCTTGGCCGTGGCGTACAGGTCCACGCCTTGGTGGCGGGCCGTCTCTGCGACGTGGGAGATGGCCGCGATGCCCCAGCCGGTGTGCCCGAAGTCGCGGCAGGTTTCCTGGGCCAGGCCGTTCACGAACGTGGTCTGCCCGTGCCAGTAGTCGATGATCTCGGCTTTGGTGTCGTGCTTGCTGTTCGGCGGCGCCTTGGGGTATGAGCCATCCGTCTTGAGGTAGATATAGGCGGGCAGCCTGCCGCGCCAGGTCGTGATCGCTCGGTCGAATGAGGCACGGTCGTCCAGGTGCACGGCGATGCCGATGGCGGCATCGGTCATGATCAGTTCCCAGTTGCCTTGGTTGTTGGGCTTTCCGGCGATCACGGTCGGGAGGTACACGGTGCGCAGCTTGTCGGCGAACCGGCCGGCCTGGGTCCAGCCGGTGTAGGTGTGCTTGATGAGTTCGGCGGCGCGGGAGAAGTTGGCGCCCGCAAAGCCAATCTGTAGCGGCGCGTTGCTCCCGGTGTGTTCGGTGATCACGGCTGACCAGGCGTCCATGATCTGGATCGCCTTCTTGGCGTAACGGGAGTCCTTGGTGAGGTACCACCGCAGGGCGTGTGTGTAGGCCGCATTGGCGTCCTCACGCTCGTCCGAGCAGCCGTGGTCGGGGTTCCCATACATACCGCACTCCACGACGGCGCGGGGCTTGGCCGTGTAGGACAGCGAGGCGTACGAACTCTTTTGCAGGGCGTTCCAGGCAGACTTCCACGGTTCGTTGCCGAGGTTGGCTCTGACGAAGTCGAGCTGAGCTCGGCTGACCAGGACGCCGGGATGCTTGAACGCGGCTGCCTGCGCGGGCTGCGGGGCGGATAAGGCGGCGGCCACGAGCATGGTGGCGGCGAGAGGGCGAGCGAGACGCACGGGTTCCCTTCCAGACGCGGACGTCTATTCCGCCAGCCGCCGACTCAGCTGTCAACATTTTCGCGCCGTGGACATCGGCCGCTATACCGCCGCATTCCGTACCCACGGTTGGACACCCCGCCGGGCAATCGTGGAGGCCTAACGTGGGGTGCGGCCGGAATACGGCAGAAAGGGGCCGCGCCCATCTGCAACCGCAGGTCGAATGGCACAGTCGAGGCAGGGGTTTCGGTGACCGCCCGCCGCACGTCGGATGGGGCCGGAATGCCGGGCGAACAGTGGTTGGCGCGTTTACCTGCGGTGATGCGGTTCCGGAGACCGGGCAGAGCCATGCTTCTGTCTGGTCAGGGGTCGGCGCGGTACGTTTCTGCCGTATTCCGGCCGCAACCCATGCACACCAGCGACGCCGAACGCGTCCGCGAGGTGGTCGACATCCTGCTCCTCTGGATCGCCGCCTGCCCCGACCTGGTCATCGGCGACCCGGTCGAACTCCGCACCCGCGGCGGCAACGGCTCCCGCATCGTCATCGAGGTCATCCCTGCCCCCGGCCCGCAGCGCCTGCGCACCGAACGCGTCGACGAGCAGCCCCGCCCCGTCGGCCGGTGACGTCCCCGCGGCGGGCCTGGGCAGAGTGTGAGGCACAGCGCCGAGTGGCCACCAAGTTCGCGTTTCCGGTGAGGATTTCTGCATTCGGGCCTCTCGAATGCCTACTCCGGTAGAGGTACAGGCACCTGCGTCGAGCGGACGACGACTGGGCGGAAGCGATCCCCGAGGATGGCCACTACAGATGTCGACACCAAGGCGGAGGTTATGGACGCGGTCGGCACCGCCGGGGGTCCGGCGAGCGAGCGGTTCGCCTTCTGGCGCGAGGTGAGCTCGACGCGGTGGGTGCCGCTCGATGCCCGCTGTGAACCGCACCTGGAGAGCGCCTTCCGGGCTGAGGCCGGTTTCAGTGAGTTCGGCCTCGTGCAGGTGGTCGTGCTGACCACAACGCCGCTGTCGATTCACCGCACGCCCAAGCTGATCCGCCAATCCGATCCTGAGACGTTCTTGGTGACCTGCACCGCACGCGGTCGCGTGTGGGGAGAGCAGTACGGCCGGCACGCGGATCTACATGTCGGTGATCTGTCCATACGTGACAGCTCACATCCGTACCTGACCCAGATGGCGCCGAGCGGGCGAGCGGCTCAGACGGTGTGCCTGCAGTTTCCCCGGTCGTCACTGCCGTTATCGCAGCGGGACCTGCGGAGCCTGGCCGGGGTCCGTATTCCTGGCGACCGGGGCATCGGCGCGCTGTCCTCGCACTTCCTGTTGCAGATGGCCCGGCACATGCACGAGTTCAGCCCGGCCGACGTTGCCCGGCTGTCCACATTGACACTTGACGTGCTGACCTCGGCGCTGGCCGGCGCGCTGGACGCCCACAGCGCAGTGCCGCCGCACACCAGGCAGCGCGCACTGATGGCCGAAATCCACGCCTTCATCCTGCGGAACCTCGGTGATACGCACCTGACCCCGGACGCGATCGCTGCGGCCCACCACATATCCCTGCGCTACCTGCACAAACTGTTCCATCAGGAAGGGCACACCGTCGTCGGCTGGATCCGGCGGCGCCGTCTGCTGCAGTGCCGAAGTGACCTGGCCGACCCCCGGCTGGCTGCCCGCCCGATCAGCGCGATCGCGGCCCGGTGGGGGTTCACCAGCCCTGCGCATTTCAGCCAGGCATTCCGCAGCGCGTACGGTCTGTCGCCGCGCCAGTTCCGCCAGCAGTGCGCGATCGTGCGCACAGGCTAAAGACGTGTGCGCTCACGCGTAACGACAGGCCTCGGCCGCGGCGTGCATCATCTCGGTTGAAGGATGAGCCTCAGCCTCCGCTGAGGCCGACCACACGATCGGAAGAACCGCTTGTCGAGGCGGTTTCCTCCGTCGAAGGGAGAACGATGTTTCGATCTCGCTTAGCCGCGATGGTGCTGGCCGTGCCCTTGCTTCTGCTGGGTAGCGCGCCGGCCGTGTCAGCAGAGTCGGCGTCCCGTTCTGCCGGCTGGACCTGCAGTGGTGAGGTTTGCCTGAGGCATGTTGAGCAGGGCGTTGCCGCGCTGTTCGACAACTGCAGCCTCGATACCTGCATCGAGGTGTTCGGCAGTGCCGTTCGCTGGTCCGCAACCGCTTATGGCGAAGGCGGTTGGTACGGTCACGTCGATCTCTGGGGACCCGGGCACCCCAGGCATAGCGGCCCAAATGGCCGCAACCCGACGGTGACCGGTACTGGCAAGGGGGTAGGCAGTGTGTGCGCCCAGGGCTGGGAATCCCTGGGCGGAGGCCGCTACGCGTCGAAGGGCCTTCCCTGCGTCTGGGTTGACTGAACGTCTCACGCGGGGGCGTCCGGGACCGACGAACCGGCCCCGGACGCCTCCCCCACGCATCCACCACCAAGCTCCCCACACAGCCGCTTCACATACCGCGAGATCATCGATTTCGGTCGTGCTCAGTTCTCCTGTGGCGGCCGTCTCACACGGAGCGGGCACGGGCCTTGAGCGACAACGGAACGGCCAGTGGCGTTAGCGAGTGGACTCGGGCGGAGTTGCCGCCATCCACCGTTCCGATGCGGGTCAGCGGAGTTTGCGGCGTGCGGCGGGGTCGGTGTCGGCGGTGACCTGGGCGGAGATCTGTTCACCGAGGTGGACGTAACGGCCGAGGCTGGCGAGGTGCTGATGGCGGGATTTGGCTTGGAGCTCGGGAGCGGTGCGGCCGTCGGCGGCCAGATGCTGGAGTGCGCTGTGTCGTAGTTGGTGGAGCGTCCAGCCGTTCTTGTGCGGATCGAGGGCGGCGGTCGCCGTCTTGAAGAGGTGCTCGGCGCGCGGGTAGGACAGCCGGCCGTGTCCGGTCTCGGGGCAGATGTCGGCGGCTGCCGGGGTGCGTGGCCCGGAGGTAGGGGCGCGTCGGTCGGCGAGGAAGACCGGGCCGCGGGTGCGGCCGCGCAGCAGCCGGGGCAGGAGACGGGCGATGCCGGTGGCCCAGTGGACGTACTCGATCGCGCCGCCCTTGGAACGGACGCGGCCGCGCCGGAACTCCAGGTCCAGGTCCTCGATGTTGAGGGACAGGAGTTCTTCGGTGCGGGCGGCGGTCTCATACAGCATCCGCCACAGCACTCGCTCGCGCAGACGGTGCCGGTCGTCGGTGAACAGATTGTCCAGGCGGCGAGCGGGATTGGTGGTGAGGATCTCCTGGCGTCCGGCCCAGGTCGTGAAGGAGGTGAGCGCGGACAGGTGCCGGTTCCAAGTCGCGGCCGCGGCGTCGGCTCACCGCTCCATCACTGCGGCGTAGTCGTCGGGCGCGAGCGCGCCGGCGGGTCGATCCCCGGTGGCTATGTCGGTGACAATGAGAGCCAAGTGTCGGTCTCTTCGAGAGCCGTGCTACGTCCCTCGGGCCGGACATCTGTCGGTGAGTTCGAGAGCCACTCCGATCTTCCTCATTGCCAAGTATGGCCGTCGCTCGCCCCACCTCCAGGTAGTCGTCCCTCGCTCCGTTCGAGCCGCTCCACCTGGGGCTCCCGGTAGTAATGAGCAAAATCCAATGAACTCGCCTTTGACCTGCGGTGACGTGGTGTCGCACCGAGGTGGGGTGCCACCGGGATATGGCACAAGTGGCGAAAAGTACATATATGCGGGCCGGTGGGAGCAGATGTGGTGTCTGGCGCGAGAGGGGACGAGGTGGCGGGATGATCCTAATCTTCGGGAGGGCAGGGCGCCCACTGCCCAAACGGTGCGAGACAGCTAAGAACGGAACGCCGCGATGAAACTGCAGGAGTTCAAGACCCCAGGCACGTACAAGGTCACCGTGGCGCCAGGGTCGAGTGTGCTCGTGGAGGCCTGGGGTGGAGGCGGCGGAGGCGGCGGAGGGTGCATCCCTGTGGCCTTCGGCGGCGCGGGCGGCGGCGGCGGTTCGGGCGCATATGTGCGCGCCGTCGTGATCGCCTCGCCCGCCGACGGCACCCTCACGATCACCGTCGGGGCAGGCGGCGCAGCCGGGGCCTCAGCTCCGCCCCCCTCGCACGCCGCCGGACAGGATGGGCAGCCCGGCACCAACGGCGGGGACACCACCGTCAGCACTGGTGGTGCAATCGTTGTGACCGCGCGCGGCGGAGGTGGCGGAAAACCCGGGAGAGGTGGAGGCTCCAACGGATCGAACGGCACCAGCGGCGAGGGCGGCGCCGGCGGCGCCGGCATTTTCCCGGCCGACAGCGGGCTGACCCGCAACGGTGCCAACGGGGCGAATGGATACAACGACATCCACCACGTTCCCAAGGGGGGAGCGGGGGGAAGCAGCTATATCGCCAGCGGCCCACTGCCCTCCACTCCCCCCACCGGTGGCTCCGGCGGCAATCCCATCCAGGCCTCCGACACCGTCGTGATCACCACAGCCGGCAACCCCGGCTGCGCCGTCCTCACCCTGCTCGACAGCCCCACCGCCGCCGGTGCCGGAGTCCCCTCCTACACCGGCCAGCAGCTCATCCCCCTGGCCGGGCAAGTGTCGGGCCACACCATCAACAGTCAAAACAGCTACGTCACCGTCGCCTGCGCCGGCGGCACTATGACCCTCCAGGTCGTCCTCCGCCAGACCAACCAGCCCGGTAAGACCTTCCATCTGGTCTACACACTGGACGGCGGGGACTTTTTCTGGACGGGGGTCAACCTGACCACAGATGCCAACGGCAATGGCACCGCCGCCCTCACCGTCCCCGGCCTCACCCCTGGAACCCACCGCCTGACCCTGTGGATCAACAACACCCCTCAACCCGGAAACACCTACTACGTCAACTCCGGCTACCAGGACAAACCGATCACCTTCACCTGCTGACCATGCCACCTACTGCGGTGGCATGACGTCCTCGGACCCCACTCGTATCCGTGCGATGAGCCCCAAGTAGAGCGTTGCGCAGGCCTGGAGGCCTCGTAGTTCCGGCCATGAATCCAACGAATCAGTTTGAACCGCCTGGCCTGCCGTGAAGACATGGCAGGCCAAAGGCGGCTTCATTGGATTTCCGCGATTGCTACCGGGCCGCTTCACCTGGACCTGGGCTTTGTCGACGGCGGGGTCGACAGCTATGAAGGAAAGCCGGGGACTGCCATCGAGCCGGCCGGGCTGTCGAGGTGGCTCCCGAACTCACCGACACGGCTCTACGGACGGGCCGATCAAGAGAGCCAGTCAGCAACATTCGGCTCTGCTTCTCACCGACATAGCCACCCCGGCGAGTGCGGTGAGCCGGGCGAGGGTTTCGGCGTAGCTGGCCCGGGTCGTGGCGGTCTGGACGGAGTCGAGGTAGCGGTCGACGGCGGCCGCGACGCTTTCGCCGCCGTCGCCTCCCACGCCACGTCGCTCCAGGAGGCGTTCTCGGCGATGTCGACGGCCGCGCGGAAGGCCGCGGCACCGTGCTCACCGGGCCGGTCTCCCCACAGGTGAACCGGCCCCTCAGGCTCTAGGCCACCCCCTAGGTCTAGAGGGGTCAACCTCTAGACCTAGGGGGCCGTTGGATCTACCTAGGGCGGCTTGTCACGGTGATTAGAGGCGGCCGAAGAGCGGCAGGTTCGTCGCGTCGACACCGGACATGATGAGGATGATCACCAGGATCGCGATCGGCCTTCGGGGAGGATCGGACCGGATTTTGGCGCTACGTCAGAAGGGCTTGCATTCGGTACCTAGCTACGTCGAGGTGCTGGACGCGCTGAGCGAGCGCGCCGACGCGGCGGCGCGGCGGCGCCCGCGTGAGGCGGTCGGGTGGGCCGCCGGGGAGCCCGGCGGCCCGCCTGCCGGCCTGCTGAGCCGTCGGCCGCTTCATAAGCCAGGGATTGGATGTACGTGATAAGGGGCCGTTATCGCGTACATCGCCGACGTCATGATGCCGTTGACCAGCGGCGGCGTGAAGACGGCAGCCACGCGACTCAGGCACGTTACCCGGTACATGCTCAGACAAGCCCGGCCGGACATGGTGGCGATAGCCTGCGGGGATGAGATGGCGCGGTGCGTTTCTGGCGCACTCCGGCCATCCCTCACGATGGGCCGTCAGCGGACATCCGGATCGGCTAGGGGGTCCGGTAGGAACGGAACGGCCAACCCGGGTTGGTGTCACATCCGTTGACAAGATCACCGCGAGCTGTTGTGTCACTAGGCACAACAGCCGTGTTTCCGGAAGCTTTTCGCGAGTCCTGCGCTACGTCCTCGGGCGCGTTTCTGGAAGCCGGTGGCTGATCTACTTCCGGAATTGAGCAATTCCGGAAGTAGGACCTGACGTGCTGACGACGCCTTCATAACCGGCGATCATGCTTTGAGTGTCAACGGATGTGACATCAACCCGGGCTCACCGTTCCGTTCCTACCGGATCCCCAGAGATCGCCGTCGAGGTCGAGGGGACGCCTGCCGTGGCCACGGCCTCGGCCGACGACTCGCGCGAGCAGGACAACACCTTCTCGGCGCCGGGCAAGCGGTGTGGGCGCAGATAGCGCCGGGCAACGCCGCCAGCGTGCGGGTTTCCTGCCGGTCGGCGCTGAGGCTCTGCTCACTCATCAGACAACAGCGAGCCCTCCAGTCAAGTGACGGTGCCGGGTCGGTGAAGGCAGCAGTGTAGTAAGCGTCCAGGCGAGTGAGTCCAGTCGGCCGTGGCCACGCCAGCGGTCGGACCATCAGGGTCGTCGAGTGGAGTGGGTTCCCTACCAACGTCCCGTATCACGGGTTTGGGCAGGTTCCCGTCCCTTGTTGTAGATCTCTCGGATAACCTCTTCCTCGGTGATCTACTAGCTTGTCATGTCATGGAGGACTGGATGGCACATTTAGTCGAACGCATCTCAGACACGTTTTGGATCGACTATGGGTCATTTTCGATCTTGGATGTAGATGGATTGTCACGATCACCTGACGCGCTCGATCCAGAGAAGCTGTTCTCTCTCACCGACGAGGAAGAGGTCTGGTTCGCCGCCACTACGAACATGGCGATCGCACGAAGCCGGGTAGGCCACCATAACGCCCGCGTCACCCTGGAACTATGGGATGCGGAGCCTCCTGCCGAGGAGATGGAGGGGGTGGACCGGCGGACCATTGAACTCTTCAGTAGTTCGGGCACACTGAGAGCGACGAATTCCACAGGAGAAGCGGGGCCGCTGCTCGACCTGAGAGCGCCAGGAGCTTCATGGCTGGTGTGTGGGCATCGCATCGCGAAAGCGGATCCCTTTGCCGGTGTAGGGGACTTCGACGATGACGACGATGATGATCTCGGCCTGACGCTAGAGGGACTAGAGGAGTTCTTATTCCAATTCTGGCCGACAAACACGTGTGAGACGTAAGCGTGACGAGCCCCCGGACGTTGCTTCCGTCCGGGGGCTCTCTTGCTAATTAATACGCTCGCCGTTGGCGTTGTAGAGATGGAGAATGAAGTCTTCACCATGCAGGATTCTGTCGTTCATATAGAATCGGCCGAGCCCTGCGATGTTATACATTGCCCCCCAGTCCGTGTTTTCCTGTTTGGGAATCAGGGAAACTGAGACGGTGACTTCGGACATGTAAGGTTTACCCTTGTCGTTCGGCTTGTTCTCTTGCCAACTGACCCAGGAACCTTGATAGGTGCTCTGGAAGGGAAATTCGTCGCATTCCTTCTGACCGGTATTCCAGGGAGCACTGCCGCCATTCCAGGTGATACTGGGATTGTTGTTGTCAAAATCTGCAGCGCAGATTCTGAAGGAGCGATAGTAATTTCTACCTCGCCGTTTCCCGTCTTTCAGGCGGGTTAATGGAGTGACCGTGCTGAAGCCGGGAAATTTTTTGGCCTCTCCAAAATTCATGTGCTTCGGCCACATTCTCCTATCCGTGGTGCTAGTGGACGGCGTCGTGATGTTAGGGGTCAGATAAGCCTTCGAGATGTGAGCGTAAGCATTAGGGAAGGTTACTTCCTTGAGTTCCAGAGCCCGCATCTTATGGTCGAAGATGCATCCGCGCGGGAAGTAGCGATTCTCCTTCGCAGAATCGCATCGGATGAGCCCTTTCGCCGTACGGTTCTTGTACATCAGACCCGGCATATGGGGAGCCGTGAGGGACAATTGGACGTTGCACTCTGAAAGCAGTGCGTCACCGCCTCCTTGCCACCCTGTCTCCGGCGATTCGATCTTGAACGTTACTCTTCTACTACTGTTCCAGTAATGCCTGTTTCCGGCGAAACCTTGGGGATAATTGGCGTCGACCACTTGTCGACAGGAACCGCTCGGAGACGGTTGGACGATAAGGCCGAGCGAGAACACCTGATCTTTAAAAGCGGCACCCTTGACCTGATCATTCATGGAGAGAGCAATGACGTCGAGTTCGGCCGTGCGAGAGTCATTGAAGGTACGTCCGATGGTCATCAGGACAAAGTCCGCCTCATCGGTGACTTGCCATCCGAGCCTTGTCCTGATCTCCACAGTGAATTTCGGCTTCTGGCTGACACACCAGTCGTGAGGGCCTTGCGTCCATCCCTTCTCGTTTCTTGCAGGTACCCGGCTAGTCGGGGGGTAGTAAAAGCTAGAGTTCTCCCGGATGCAGTCCTCAGGCTCAATCCGGTGATAAACAGGATCGACAACCGCAGCGGTCGCGCGCTTGGCCTCGGTTGCAGAGGGCTTGGTCGCAGAAGGTACGGCGGGCACCGTGGTCGCGCCGGCGATGACGGCGGCTTCTTGCGCGGTGAGAGCCTTGTCGTAGACGTGGATATCGTCTAGGGCGCCGCTCATCTGGGTGCCGAGGGTGGTGAGGCCGGTGGCACGCCATGCAGGGAAGCCGATCGTCTCCGATTTGATCTCAGCGCCGTTGAGGTACAGCGTCGCCTTCTTCAAGGTGGCGTCGTAGACGCCTGTGAGGTGGAACCACTCGTTGACGGGGGGCTCGACCTGCGACCGCACACCTTCGGTCGTGGCTTCAGAGGAGTCGGCACTGGTGAAGGTGAATACCAGTCCATGCCCTGGCGTGTTACCAAGATGGAAGGGGGCCTGGTGAAGTCCCTTCTGCTCAACGATGGTGTAAGCGCCGTCCTTATTTTCCCAGCGTAGCCATGCAGCGACGGCGAAGCTCGCGTCGGTGGGAATCACAGCTCTGGCCGTATGGGCCAGCGCATCACCAACTAGTTCGACGGCTATCTGAAACCCCTGCCACGCCGACCATTCGGAGCCGACACCAGTGGTGGTATTGAGCGCGCGGGCGCGCCAGCGCACCTTCCAGCCGTCCTGGAGGCTTCCTTCTGGGACCGTGACTTTGGCTTGGGAGCCGGAGGCGGCGTTGTCCAGCGCGCCAGCCCAGATCTGGCCGGTGCCCTGCCCGGTCGCGGCCGGGTCGTGCTCGACCGCATACTCCACACGCAGCGGCTGACCAGTTGGATCGGTGACCTGGGCCAGTAGCGCCGGTGTGAGACTCCCAGTCATGGTTTGACCGTTCACCTGCTGGGACGGGTCGACCTGAAGAGTGGATACCGTCGGTTGCCCGTTCGGGTCGGGCATATCCACCGTAACGGCCAGCCAGTTCGACCATGTCGAACTCGTGGCCGCGGCGGCGTTGACGGCACGAGCACGCCAGCGGATTTTCCATCCATCAGTGAGCTTCCCGGCTGGGACGCTGACAGTTGCCTGGCTGCTGGAGGTGACCGCGGGTGAGGCACCGACCCAGATCTGGCCGGTGCCCTGGCTGGTCGCGGCGGGGTCGTGCTCGATTTCGAATTCGCCGGTCAGGTTGCCGCCGATGACATCGGCGACGGTGGCGGCCAGTTGCGGCGTGAGGGAGCTGGTCACCATGGTGCCGCCCACGGTCTGAGCCGGGGTGATGGTTAAGCCGCTGATCGTTGGCGCCGAGGAGGAGCCGCTGGTAGTGATGGTCAGCTTCGGCGGGATGTTGAAGTCGGTGTCCTCCGAAGCGGTGAACGTCCGGTAGTTGTCGACGTTGGCCTCGCCGGGTGACTTCAACACCAGGCCATGGTCGGCGGCGCCAGCGGCCCAATCCTGGGCAATGCCAGTGACGTTCCACTCCATGCTGTCGGGCCAGACATCACAGTCGGAAGTGACACCCTTGGTGTTGGACGACGCGTCCTCGGTGGTGAAGGCGGGCTTGTTGGCCCAGTAAAGATTGTCCGGGTTCCAGGCACCGGTCAAGCGGGCGACCTGGACGCCGTTGCCGACCGTAGGGCCGCAATTTTGGGCGTCGATGGTGTTCATCGACAATCTGGCGTCAGTCACCGTACTGCCCTGCAGGTTTGCGGTGTCGAACCGCAGGTGCACCCGCGACTTGAACCCGCCCGTCATGGTGCCAGCCATCAGGTACGTGTTGTCTGGGTAGGCAGGTAAGTCCACCGTGTCGTACGTGGTGACCTCAACATCGGAGTCCAGAGGCAGCGTGACCGTCGGATCCACCCGTACCGGATAAGTGGTGCTCGGGTCAGTCAGGAACGCGTGGTCTGGTTTCAAGACCAGTTCGCTACGTCCTCCATTAGTCACCACGTCAGCGGCGACCTTCGCGCGTTTGGCCAGCGGGAGCCGCCCCTTGGCGCTGCCATCCCACATGATCGGCTGCGGCACCATGGAGACGATCTTGTTGCCCTTGTCCTTCAGCAGCAGCTGACCACCCTTACCTTCGGCCAGGGTCAACCCACCATCTTCCACACCAATCCGCAGCTCCAGCGGTTTGGCGGGCCGCCGACGCAGCACCACGTCGTGCCGAAACCCGGTCGGCAACGCTGTCACCACTAGGTCAGCCCCGATGCCGCCGGCGTCGGTGTAAGTGGCGACACTTCCCTTCACCGTTGGTTTGGGCAAGGGTGTGGGCCAACGCAACGCGTAGGACCGCCCATCGGCAGATATCTTCACGAAGGCGTCACTACCGCCCGAGGAAACTTCTAGGGTGACACCACCTGAGACGGCCTTGGGCTTTAGTCTCCCGCCCTGTGCGATCAGCGTGGTGTCGATCGGTACCCACGCGTCATTTTGACGGGTTCGGACCGGCCCTGTGGCAATCTCGGTCTTGTAAGAGCCATTGGGAAGCGCGTAAGTAATGCGCGTCTCGGAGGTTTCGCCAGCGACCTCCACTGGCTTTTCCTGCCTTTTAGCCTCCTGCGAGGCAGTAGTACGGGAGGCACCCGCGGGCGTCGACGCAGAGGGCGCGCTGGAAGTGCGGGTGATCGCGCTTCCAGACTTGCCTTGAGTCCACGTCGTGGCACTATTCAAGGTCGCGTTGTTTTCAAAATCGGAAGAATCCTTAGCAACTTGACCTGTGCCTTCATCGAAGGACCAATGGCCAATGACCGTCTCTTCGGCCGGTACATCCGTGCCCTCATCGGCATCGGGATTCAACTCGGAGACGATCTGCTCGGGCGGTATGTTGTCCGGCGGGGTAAAGAAAGAGTCCGGGTTACGCCCCATCGACTCGTTGCTAGCTCGATGCTCCTCTTGAGTCTCAGAGTGCGTTTCGCGAGCTAATGTCCCTTTTTGCCGGTGGGGTTGGGGTAGATCGGCCGGTCGAAGGCTCGCTGCTCGGGCTATGGGCGAGGCTGGGTGAACAATCCCGGCTCGGTCTCGACGAGGATGCCGCGGCCGGCCAGGCGTTTGAGCTTGGCGCAGATGTTCCGCCCAGGGCCGCCCTGCACCCGCCGGCCGCTCAAGGCACGCCTTGGATCCTCCTGCGGCCCCAGGTCGGGTTCTCCCGCTCCATCCGCCGAAACCAGCCGTCGCAGGCACGATCAGCGAGTACCACCACGCCGCGTAACAGCAGCTCAGACCACGAAACTCAATATTCGAGCGGCACACCGAGTGACCTGCGGGTCACCATATGGCGAACGTGCGGGACACTCCGCTGCCCGTGTGCGACTCGCACCGGAATCGCCCGCGTGATTGTGCGGGTCCGGCGCCATATCACAATTCACCGTCGAGCGCGGCGAAAGTGCGGTCTCGTTCTCCGACTATCGGCCAGTACCGCTGTGGGCCCATGGTCGGATGTGCGGGGGGATCCCGTTCGCGATCATCGAGCTGTGCAGCGATCGTCCAGACCTGCTCCCCGCTCACGCGAAACCCGCGATCACTGGAGACGCCCTCGAGATCAGGGAGAGGCGTGAAACCGTTTCACGGCGAGCTTGACGTGGCGATCGGCTTCAGCAGGAGACAGAACAAGCCGGCTTCCGCCTTGATCAGCAATCGAAGGAGACACCCCCATGAACCCCCCCTCTCATCCCCCGCTGCCGATCCCCGCACACCTCAGCAAGGCAGCCCGCGAATTCCTGACGCAGCCGCCTCCGACGCAGGCGCCCTCTCTTCCCGAACGGGAAGACACCGACGGCTGGCTGCGCCTGGTCGAGCGAACCGACGGCTACATCCGCGCCTGGCTCGCAGACCGAGCCCTTCCGTCGCCGGTCGCCGCCCAGGACACACAGGTCGCCGGCGTCCACACCTACGTCCTGCGTGCCGAGGGCGACACGGCCACCGACAAAGGGCCGATCTACCTTGACATCCACGGCGGCGCCCTCCTCTACGGCGGCGGCGATCTGTGCGCTCACAGCTGCGCCGAAACCGCGCTGAACACCGGGATGACCACCTGGAGCATCGACTACCGGATGCCGCCACTGCATCTCTATCCCGCTGCGCTCGATGACTGCCTCGCCGTCTACCAGGCCTTGCTGAAGGTCCGCGATCCCGCCGACGTCTTTGTCGGCGGCGCCTCAGCCGGCGGCAACCTCGCCGCCGCACTACTGGTGCGGGCCAAGGACGAAGGGCTTCCGATGCCAGCGGCGCTGGTACTACGGACACCGGAGGTCGACCTCACCGAGTCCGGCGACAGCTTCCACACCAACGCCGGCATCGACAACGTCCTGTCAAGCCTGCGGGAGGTGAACGAGCTCTACGCGAACGGGTACGACCTTTCCCACCCCTACCTGTCCCCATTGTTCGCCGACCTGTCCGGCTTCCCGCCCACCTTCCTGCAATCCGGCACCCGGGACCTGTTCCTGTCCAACACTGTCCGCATGCACCGCAAGCTGCTGTGGGCCGGCGTCGAAGCCGAACTGCACGTCTTCGAGGCCATGCCACACGGCGGCTTCGGCGGCACCAGCCCCGAGGACGCCGAGCTCGCCGCCGCGGTCCGTGACTTCCTGGACCGGCACCGCCGACGACTCTGAGCCTGGCGGCGGGCGGCGGTCCCCTTTGCCTGCCAAAACGCCGGCGGGTGCCGTGGGGACGATCTGGGCACAACTGCCCATTGCGCCAGTACTGAGCTTCTGGTGCGCGCCGACCTGCGTGGGAGAGCAGGAAATCGCGCTCGCGCGGCGGCCGTGCCCGGACCTGCAACCGACTCGGCGCCGCCGCGGCGCCGAGTCTGTAGCCTTGCATGCGTTGGCACGGCTCCAGGGGCCCTATCAACTGACCTGTGGTTTTGCCGCCGCCTGCACGAGTCGGCGCTTCCAGCGTGGCCCGCAGCCCGCACTTCGGAAGCCGTTCGACTATTCGTTGCGGCGCAAGTCCATGCTGTCGGATCCGTCCCACCGGTTGTTCGCGGCTGCTTGGCGGGCTCGCTCTGCGAGTTCGCCGGTCAGGCCGGTGCATTCGATGCACCATTCGACCCACTGGGGTAGCAGATCGAGGATGGCCTCGGCGTACTTCTTGATGTACCCGTCTGCGATGAGGATCACGTGTGGTGGATGAGATCTGCTGGTCGGCGAGTCACCGTTCGGTCTACGGGCGCGGGTGGGTGAACAAGCCGGGCTCGGTTTCGATCAGGATGTCGCGGCTGGTCAGGCGTTTGAGCTTGGCACGGACGTTTTGGATGCCGTTGGGCGTCAGCGGCAGATCCATCGCCAGAGCCAGGTCACGGGCGCGCAGAGAGCCGCCGGTCTCGCTGAAGACGGTGAGGATCTGCTGGTAGTCGGGATGATCGAAGCCGACCAGTGGCGCATCCGGTTCAACCAGGGCGGGGTCGGCTTCGGCGAGGGACAGGAGGGTCTTGCGGCTGATCCGCAGGTCCTCGACCGCCTGGCTGAGTTCGCCCAACCGCCCGGTCAGGGAGTCGATTTCGGCCTGGGCCTGCTCGATCTGGCCGGTCAAGGCCTGTTCGCGGGCATCCAGCCGGTCCAGGAGCCAGGTTCCGGGATCGGGCGGGCATCGGGCCTGGTCATGTCCACCGCCAGGAGGGAGCCGCGGGGGTCAGACGCCGGGACATCACGTCCGTCATCGCCCAGTACACCCGTGATTCGGAACTCGACGGGAGATGTTCATAGTCGCGGACCAGCCGCCGGTGGAACATCAAGATCCCGTACGTTTGCTCGACGACCCATCGTTTCGGCTGGGGCACGAAGCCTTTGTCGGCGGGGTTGCGTCCGACGATGTCCACGGCGATCCCCAGGCCGGCGCCATGAGCGACGACCACGTTCTTGAATCCCTGGTCGGCCAGCGCCTTGGTCACGGTTCCCTCGGTGACGGCGGCGACCCGGTCCAGCAGGGCGATCCCGGCCGTGTTCTCGTGAGCTGAGGCCGCGAGCACGACGACCGCGATGACCAGCCCCAGCACGTCTACGGCCAGGCCCCGCTTTCTGCCCGGCACCCGTTTCGCGGCATCCCTTCCGGTCGTTTCCGCGGGGACCCCGGCCGCGACGTGGACGCTTTGGGTGTCCAGCACGACCAGGCTCGGGTCGACTAATCGCTTCTTCTGCTCACGCAGATGCCAGCGCAGCAGGTCGTGGATCGTCTTGTCGGTGCCGTCATCGCGCCATTTGGCGAAGTAGTACGTCGCGCCCTTGGGCGGCAGGTCATGGGGAAGATAGTCCCATTGGACGCCGGTTCGCCCCTGGTAGCGGATCGCGTTGACGATCTCCCGCAGCGCATAGTTGCCTTCGTGGCCGCTGACCGACGGGTGCGCGGCCTTCCATGCCGTGAGGACCGGCTCGATCAACGCCCACTGCGCGTCGGTCAAGTCGCTCGGGTACGGCTTGCGCTCAGTCACCGCGCCATCCC
Source organism: Streptosporangium sp. G12 (assembly GCF_052983175.1). Lineage (NCBI taxonomy): Bacteria > Bacillati > Actinomycetota > Actinomycetes > Streptosporangiales > Streptosporangiaceae > Streptosporangium > Streptosporangium sp. G12. The sequence goes on from NZ_JBRIQO010000015.1 coordinate 241,840, forward strand.
AGCACAACTGGACCCGCCGACTGGCAGTAACGCTACAAATCCACGCGATCACATAGTGACATCATGGACAAGGGCTCGCGTAACGCACTCTCAGACCAGCTGCGAGCAGGTGCCGCCTGCGGTGTGCTAGTGAGATCTCCTGTGTACTGTTCCAGCACCTCCGAGGTGACAATGTCCTCTTCAACACTGGGGTGCATAGTGATCCGCTTTGGCGCGGGTGTGTATTCGATCATGAGGGTGGGGGCGTGGCGGTAGCCCGGGTAGGGGTCGCCGCTGTGTTCGCTGGAGTAGTACTGGCGCCAATTGATCGTGGCGCTCTCGCTGACGGCTCGTAGCATCACCCCGTGGTTAGCCATGCCCTGCTCGATCCAGGCACGGGCCATGCCGGTGACCCGGTGCACCAGCTGCTCCTCTTTTGCGCACCAGCTGGCAGGGTCGGCCTCATAGTTGTAGCCGGCCGCGTTCGCGCCTTGCAGGGTGCTGGAGAACGAGGGCTGCCTGGACCAGCTCAAGTTGTTCGTGGCGCCGTCGAGGGTCCAGGCGGAGGTGACCTGGGCCGCCGCGATCGACCCGAGGTTGTTGCCGCACAGCTGGCCGCCGGGGCCGCCGGACTTGTAGTTCCACACCCACAGGTCCGCATCCACCACGGTGGCGCCTTCGAGCGCGGGGTCGTCGGTGTCGAACTTCAGATACACCCGGGCGATGTCGGCGCTGGTGGACGTGGTGCCCACACGCAGCCAGCCGGCCGCGGCGTTGTTAGTACTGGGGCTGTTCTTACTGACCCAGGCATCATCGGGTTCTCCGCCGCCGAACCATTCGGAAGCCGCGGCGATCGTCACCGGGTAGGTCACCGCGGTATCGGCCAGGAACTTCTCGTCCGGGGTGAACACCAGCTCCGACGTCGTGCCGGAGGTCTCCACGCGCGCGTCGACCGGCGAGGTCCTGCCCTCGTCAGGGGAGGCCTCCACCTTGGCGTCCATGGCGGTCAGCACGATCGGCGCCGCCGCCGCCTTGCCCTTGGCGTCCTTGAGTTGCGGCAGCCCGTCGGAGGTCGTGCCGAACGTGGTGCCCTTGGGCAGAGTGAGGGGTAGCCGCACGGTCACCGGGCCGGTCGGGCGCTGGCGGAAGACCACCTGGGAGATGAACCCGTCGGCTTGGGCCTGCACGACCAGGTCCGCTCCCGGCGCGACGGCATCGGGGTAGGTGACCGTGCTGCCGGAGATCTTCGGCTCCGGCAGCGCCCGGGCGGCCTTCAGGCCGATCTTGCCCTGCTCGCCGTCCGCCGACACCAGGTGTTTGCTACCGCGTCCGCCGAAGGTCAGCGGGCTTTTGACGCGCGCGGCCTGGAGCTTGCCGTCGCGGGTGTCGATGCGGGTATCGATGGGCTCCCAGGTGCCGCTGGCCGGGTTCTTCAGCTGGACGGGGCGTGTACAGCTCGGCCCGCAGGTTCTTACCGTTCGGAGTCGCCCAGACCCTCATGGTCTCAGTGAACCGCGAGGGCACCTCAACAGGCTTGCCGGACGTGGCCGCCTTCTCCCAGGCGGTTTTAAGCCCAGGGTCGGTCAGTTGAGTCGTCGTCGATGACGTGGAGGTGGGGGATGGTGTGGGGTCCTGGGCGGCCGCAGGTGCACTTAGGAGCGAAAGCGGCAGCGTCAGGGCCACGATCAGGGCAGCACAGCGGCGCGTCCGGACGGCTAAGCCGGACGCTGATCGACGTCTGTTCACTCACAACCTTTCGAACATGCGTATGAAAACAAATTGATCATCACACGATGCAAGCGCAAAAGCAAAGATCATTTCCAGTAACGGGTAAGGGGCGCTCCGTGAAGAAATGCGCTTGATATGTCGGCGCGGTCGGCGCGGTCGGGGGTCCCGGTAGTAATCGCGGAAAATCCAACGGATATCGCTGACCATCGTCGGTGTGAAGCGTTCAGGCCAGGTCGGCGGCATCCTCAGACCGGCCCGCCGTATCCACCGACCAGCACACCAGCCCTGCGGCGCCATCACATCAGAGCAAGCCAGAGGTAGGTTCGTTGGATTTTCCGCGATTACTACCGGGACCCCAGGATCGCGAAGCCGTGCCCGCGCAGGCTCTTCTCGAAGCCGCGCCGGGCCGATCCGGGAATCCAGGGGTTCTTGATCCGCGTGTCGAACGCCGCGGCCGACAGGGCCCGGGAGTGGTCGCCGAGGTCGGCAAGCCATTCGCGCAGCCCTTGCCCCTTGGACACCAGCTCGGTGGCGGCCTGCTCCGCCTGACCCGGCGGCTCGGCGCCGCCCACACCGTCAACGCCGCCACCACCGACCCGTTCGCCGCGATCAAGACACTGGGCGGGGCCGACGTGGCGATCGTGCCGGCAGCCGGCCCTCGCGTTCTGGAGCAGGCCCATGCCTCACTCCGGGTACCGTCCGGTGCCGCCGCCCCGACGTGCTCTTGCGATATCAGAAGTGAATTCGCCGGGCTAAGCGTGGTCCAGGACCGCGATATCAAAAGTAAAACCTGTGCTTGGATTCTGATATCTGGCGATGTCAGATGAATTCGAGCGCACGTTGTACGCCGAGCGGTGGCGGACCGCGTGCGGTCACTACGGGTTATGTCGGCCCGCTATGCAACACTATGCGCCATGTCTCTTGCTGACCTCAGCCTCGACCATTGGCGGACCGTCGACGAGGCCACGGTACGAAGGATCGCGCAGGAAGCAGCCGGCCTGGTGGCAGGACGGGTGTCCCGCGTCGAAACGGTCGAGCACCTCGGGGGCGAGTTCCACCGTGTCCTTGTTGAAAGGGATGGCCAGGAGTTCGCTCTGATCCCGGGCGGCACGGTCAGGCTCGGATTCGACCCGAACGCCTGGCAGCCGACGCCCGAGCAGGAAGCGGACTACGCAGAGAGCCTGTCCGACGGGTTCGGCCATGGAGAGAATCTCCGCGCTTACCTCACCCACATGCTGAGCCCTCGCCGGACAGCGATCGTGCCCACCGTCCTCATGGCCGTCGAAGACGAACCCCTGGAGGAGTTCCCCGCCGACATGCCCGCCATCCTTGCCGAGCGCGGCCTGCGGATGCCGAGCCCGGACGAGTGGGAGCATGCCTGCGGCGCGGGTACGGACACCCTGTTCCGCTGGGGCGACGAATGCCCCCTCGACCGAATCCCCTATGGCCCCCACGACGGACCGCACCAACAGCTCAACGCCTTCGGCCTGCGCATCGCCTACGACACCTACCGCGCCGAGCTGAGCACCGACCCCTCCGCCGTTCACGGCGGAGACGGCGGAGAATCGGTCTGCGGCGGCTACGGCTACCTGCTCGGCTGGCTGCCCCTCGCCACCGCGAACCGCAACCCGAACATGGCGGAGCTCGTCTACGGCCCGGAGGGCGAAGACAGCATCGACACCTGCTCCATCCGGCCGATCCTGACGCTCTCATGACATGAACTCGCACCCCGGCCCTCCAAGCGCGCCGCACCCAGGCCGGCAACCGCCCGATGGCCGATAGAGCTCAGTTCGCAGCGCCGGGAGGTCGCGCCAGCGTTCGGCCGACGCCAGAGCGTCCAGGCTGATCCGCTCCAGGAACGCACCGCCCCTGGCCAGGCGGCGTCCCACTGGCGTGTCGAGCCCGAGCGCTTGATGCCTGGGGGCCCTCCTGTTATCGGCGCTGGGGCCGTAGTCCGTCGAGGATGATCTGGGCGATGTGCGCGGAGCGTTCACGGCTGGTGTCCGCGTCGGCGTGCCGGATCGCGGCGAAGGCGCCGGCGACGATTGCCATCACCTCGTCGACTGTCACATCGTGGCGTACGACCCCTGCGCGATGGGCGCGATCGAGCAAGCGTGCGACCTGGTGCGTGAGGTCGGCAGCGGCGTCCGGAGCGGCGTTGCGAAGGTCGAACTCGGCGGCCGTGAGCGCGCTCTTCACCGCTGCGTTCTCGGCGCCCGAGGCCATCATCCGGGACAGCAGCGTGAACAGGGCGGCCGGATCGTCGGTGCCGGTGAGCGTTTCTCCCTCGATGACCAACTGCCTGATCTGGTCGATCGCGACGGCGAGATAGAGCGCTTCCTTGGTGGGGAAGTGTCGGTGGACGGTGCCTGGACCGACACCCGCGCGGCGGGCGATCTCGTCGAGCGAGATGCCGAGGCCTTGCGAGGCGAACGACTGCTGCGCGGTCCGCAGTACCCGCTCACGATTGCGGCGCGCGTCAGCCCGTAGCCCCCGGTCGTTCACGGGAGCCGTCGGTGGCTCGGCTGGAGTTCGTTCAGGCGTTCGGCTGGACATCTCACCCCTAGCTTAACCGGGGCGTCGCCCCGTATGCTGCCTCATGTAAACGGGGCAAAGCCCCGTTTATGAGTCCGCGTCATTTCACCATGAGCAGGCCCCGCCGAACACGAGGAGGCCCCTTCAATGACCACACGCGAGGAAGCCGGCGCCCTGGTGCTGCGGATGCAGGAATGCTTCAACACCCGGCAGTTCGACCAGGCCGCCGACCTGTTCACCCCCGACTTCCTCAACCACCCGCTTGGCGCCATCGGGTTCGAAGCGGGCAGGGACGCCTGGGGCCAGGTCGTTGCCCGGTTCCCGGCCATGCGCGTTGTCGCCGACGACATCCTGATCGACGGCGACAAGGTTGCCGTCCGCTCATCCGTTGAGGGGATGGCGACCCCGGGTAGCGACGTCCGGCCCGTGCTCATCGAAATCTTCCGCATCGACAACGGCCGGCTCGCGGAGACCTGGGGCATCACCGAGGGCCCGGATCCACGACGCTGAGGCCCCCGTGGTCTCGCCAGGTCCTCCGGCGGACCAGCCCCACCGCGCCGACGCCACCGCCTCAGAACGGTCAGCGGTGACGAGACGGGCTTACCGCCGAGGAGATCGCCGCGGCGGAGGCCGAAGGCCGCTGTCGCGGCCGGCCGCCGGCCACGAGCGCACCTCATCAGGGCAGCGCCTGCCGAGATCCGGTCCGTCTCGGGGGGCGGCCGGGATCAGACCGTCGACCGGGACCAGCCGGGCCACCACGCCGGATTCGCCCGGCAACCGCACGGGCCCGTTCGGAGTCGTGATCACATGGCTGGAAAAGGATTGGACGGGGTGATGCTCGGGCTTGTAACTTGCAGCTGGCCGTGACACCGCCCGAGGAGGTGAGACCCATGAACGCTGTATCGATGTGGGTGCTCCCCCTTTCCTTCACGGTCGGGCGATCGACGTAGGTGTCGCCGGGAGCGCCTCGCCAACAAGGCACTCCCGAAAGGCAACACCTATGGACTCTCAGCAGTTCACCACCGAGCCGTCGTCGAACGGTACGGTCGAGCGCGGCTTCACCGTGGGCGACGTCCCCGGACTCCGGTCGCCGGCCTCCGGCGCCGATCGCGCGCCCCTCACGTTCGACGTGATCATTGCCGGGTGCGGGCCGACCGGTGCGATACTGGCCGCCGAACTGCGGCTGCACGACGTGCGGGTACTCGTTCTGGAAAAGGAGACCGAGCCCAAGTCGTTCGTCCGCATAGTCGGTCTGCATGTCCGCAGTCTCGAGCTGATGGCGATGCGCGGACTGCTGGATCGCATTCTCGAACACGGAAGACGGCGTCCGGCCGGCGGTTTCTTCGCCGCCATCCCCAAACCCGCGCCCAAGGGCCTGGATTCCGCGCACGCCTATCTGCTGGGCATCCCGCAGCCGGTCATCGAACGTCTACTCGAGGAGCATGTGATCGCACTGGGTGCGCAGGTCCGGCGCGGTTGTGCGGTGGTCGATTTCGAGCAGGACGACGAGGGCGTGACCGTCGAACTGGCCGACGGGGAGCGGCTGCGTTCGCGCTATCTCATCGGCTGTGACGGCGGGCGCAGTACGGTGCGCAAACTGCTCGGCGTCGGCTTCCCCGGCGAGCCCTCGCGGACCGAGACGCTGATGGGCGAGATGGAGGTGGGTGTACCGCGGGAGGAGATCGCCGCCAAGGTGGCCGAGATCAGCGAGACCCGTCAGCCATTCTGGCTCCGGCCCTTCGGCGAAGCCGTCTACAGCGTCGTGGTCCCCGCCGCGGGAGTCGGCGACCGCGCGGAACCGCCCACCCTCGAGGATTTCAAACACCAGCTGCGCACCATCGCCGGAACCGATTTCGGCGTGCACTCCCCGCGCTGGTTGTCCCGCTTCGGGGATGCCACCCGGCTGGCCGAACGTTATCGGGTCGGACGGGTGCTGCTGGCCGGCGATGCGGCGCACATCCATCCACCCATCGGCGGTCAGGGCCTCAACCTGGGCATTCAGGACGCATTCAACCTCGGCTGGAAACTGGCCGCGCAGATTCGCGGCTGGGCCCCGGAAACACTGCTGGACACCTACCAGGCCGAACGTCATCCGGTCGCCGAGGACGTGCTGGACAACACCCGCGCCCAGGGGGAACTGCTGTCCGCCGGACCGGGCCCGCAGGCCGTGCGCAGGCTGCTCACCGAACTGATGGACTTCGACGAGGTGAACCGCCATCTGATCGAGAAGATCACCGCGATCGGCATCCGCTACGACTTCGGCGAAGGCCCCGACCTGCTCGGCCGCCGCCTGCGCGACATCGACGTGAAACAGGGCCACCTCTACGGGCTGCTGCATCGCGGCCGCGGCCTGCTGCTGGACCGCACCGAACGCCTGACCGCCGGCGGCTGGTCCGACCGGGTCGATTACCTCGCGGATCCCACCGCGGTACTGGATGTTCCGTGCGTCCTGCTCCGCCCCGACGGCCACGTCGCCTGGATCGGCGACGATCAGCAGGACCTGGACCGCCACCTCTCCCGCTGGTTCGGCAAGCCCGCCGACTGATTTCGCCTGAGCGACCCGAGCGGGAACCGGAGCCGGGAAGTGACCCGCGTCCTCCTCGTAAGCGACCGCGAAGCGGTGCGGTGTCGGGTGAGACGCCGGGAGATTCCGTGTTCGGGACGTGGAAAGGCCCACTCCCCGTGCGGAGGGAGCGGGCCTTTCGCCTGTGGGTGGGGGTGGTCAGCGGAGGACGGGGTAGCGGCGCACCAGGGAGGTGGTGGCCCACCAGGCGCCGATGCCCCAGGTGGTACCGGCGCCGCCCAGGGCCAGGCCGGCCAGGACGACGGCGTAGACGAGGTGGTCGTCCATGAAGGGATTGGTCTGCAGGGGCAGCTCGGCCGCCCACATCAAGACCATCATCAGGGCGCCGGCGACGGCGGCGATGCGCAGGCCCGCGCCCAGGACCAGGGCGGCGCCGACGCCCAGCAGGCCGAGCATGAACAGCCAGTCGACCCACACCTGCCCGGCCAGGGCGGTGAACACCCCGCCCAGGGCGTTCTCCCCGGTGCCCTTGAGGAAACCCGTGGTGGGGCTGGCCCCGTTGATCCAGGCCCGCTCGGCCGGAGTGGCGAACCCCCACCCGAAGAGCTTGTCCACGAACGCCCACAGAAAGACCCAGCCCAGGCTGATCCGGGCGACCGCCCAGACATAGTCGACCGGCTGCCTGACGGCTTGTGCGGGGGCGGCGCCCGTGACCGGCCCGGTGTGAACGTCGTGTCCGTGAGTGGTGGCCATGACGGCTCCCCTTTCCGTGTAGTTCCGTGGTGTTCCGTGGTCTTTGCGACGTCCTCATCACACCGCTTCCCAAAGCCCGGCCACAGTGCCGTACGAACCGCGTCACGATCTCGAACGTCCCTGTCACAGAGGACCTTCGGCCCTGTCACGCGGCGCGCGACGGAAGTGGGATGGAGGAAAGAGTCCACACCGCCCGGGAGAGGACGACGCGCGCGTGAACGTCAGCGGGGTCGCCGAGGTGGTCGGCGGGCCGCCTCGGGGCCGTGATGACGTCCCTGTCTGGAAGGATCGATGAAAATGCTGGCTCGCGATGTCATGACCGGCCCGGTCGTCACGCTCCTGCCCGCCCACTCGGTGCGCTGGGCCATTCGAGTGCTGTTCGCCAACGCCATCACCGCCGCCCCCGTCCTGGACGACGACGGAACACTCGTGGGGATCGTCAGCGAGATGGACCTGCTGCGAGGTGAGTTCCAGCCCGATCCCCGCACTTCGATGCGCATCGCCCCCGGCCAGACCGCTCCTCCTCCGCCGCTGCGGGTGGAGGAGGTGATGACCCGCCAGGTGGTGACCGTCACCCCCACGACCGACGCCATTCGGCTGGTCGAACTCCTCGTCACCAAGCGCGTCAAGAGCCTTCCCGTCCTGCGGGACGACCGAGTGGTGGGCATGATCAGCCGACGTGACCTGATACGCGTGCTGGCCCGTTCCGACGAGGAGCTGCGCGCGGACGTGCTCGCCGCCCTGTCCGAGCAGTATCCTCTCGGGCCGCGCTGGGAGGTCGCCGTCCACGACGGTGTGGCCACGCTGGGCGGGCACGCCGACGGCCACCACGACCGGATCGCCGATCTGCTGGCCAGGACCGTCCCGGGCGTCATCCGGGTGAGGCACCTCCCGTAACGGGTTGGTGCCCGGCGCTCCGGCAGGGCTGACGCCGCCGTACGTCACCGCCGGCGAGGCGGCCGGATCCTTCCCGGCGATCCAGGACGTTGGTCCCGCCCGTCGGTGACCTCCGGCCGATGAGACGGGCCGCGCGGACGACGACAGTGGAAACGTGGACGAGAGGCGAGGGAGTTCTCCGATGAGGAGCATGACCGGCATGTCGGCCGAACGACAAGAGGCGGCCTCGGCGCCCTGGCGCGGTTTCCGTGACGAGGCGTGGCACGCGCACGCGGACGTCCGCGACTTCCTGCAAGCCGGCTACACCCCCGAGATCCGCGCGGCCCGCCGCTCGGGCGTGATCACCCGGCTGCCCGACTCCTGCGGCCGGGGTCGGATCATCGGTGACTGCCGGCGGGTCGCCCCGTACGGCGTCTCCCGCCTCGTCTCCTTCAAAGAGGACGCGCGCAGATGACCGGCGACCGCGAAGCCGTGATACGGCAGGGCGAAGCCGAGCTCCGCCCGCCGCCTGGCCGAGCTGGGCCGCCCGGCCTGGATCAGGTTCGTGCTGGTTCCCGGGGTCACCGACGCCCCGGACAACGTCGACGGCGTCGCCCGTTTCGTGGCCGGCCTGGACAACGTCGACCACGTCGACGTCCTGCCCTACCACCGCATGGCCGCCGAGAAGTACCAGCGCCTCGGCCTGGCCTTCCCCTGGCGGGTGTGCTTCCCCCCGGCCAGGCGCTGCTGGATCGGGTCCACGCCCAGTTCCGGGCGTACGGCCTCACCAGCGTCTGACCGGCGCGGGACTCCCGGGCGGTTCGCCGCGGGGAGCCCCGTGTCCAAGCCGCTCGCCGGCCGCGTGGCGGCGCCGGTCAGGAGGAGCCGGGAGGCGCTGGGGCGGGGGTCACGACCAGGGGGCAGGCGGCGTGGTGCAGCAGCGAATGGCTGACCGACCCCAGCAGCAGCCCGGTCAGGTCACCGCGGCCGCGTGAGCCGACGACCAGCAGGCCGACGTGGGCCGAGGCCTCGGCCAGGACGAGCGCCGGGTGACCGTGTTCGAGCTGTTCGGTGACCTTGACGTCGGGGTAGCGCTCGCTCCAACCGGCCAGGGCCTCGGCCAGCAGGCGCCGTTCGGCCTCGGCCGTCTCCTCCGCGGCCCGCAGGGCGAGGGGGCCGCCACCGGCGATCGGACGGCTCCAGGCGTGCACCGCCCGCAGGCCGGCACCGCGCAGGGACGCCTCGGCGAAGGCGAATCCCAGGGCGTCCGCGCCCGCCGCCGAGCCGTCGACCCCGACGACCACCTCTTCGGCCCCCTGCCCGGTGGCCGGGTCGCGGACGACGGCCACCGGGCAGGTGGCCCGCCCGGTTACCCCCAGCGCGACCGAACCGAGCAGCATTCCCGCGAAACCACCCAGCCCGTGGTTGCCGACCACCAGTAGTTCCGCGTCCGCGGTGGTCTCGATCAGGACGGCGCGCGGGTCACCGCCCAGCAGCCGCGGCTGCGCCGCGACGCGGGGATCTTCCTGGCGGGCGCGCTCCAGTGCCGCGTCCAGCATGGTCGCGGCCCCCTCGCGCATCCAGCGGCCCACCTCGGCGTAGCGATCCTCCTCGGAGACCTCCAAGGGCCAGGCGGGCATGGCGTGCACGATGCTCAGCGCACTACCGCGGGCCGCGGCCTCGCGCGCCGCCCAGCCCACGGCCGCGAGCGCGGCCTGCGAACCGTCGACTCCAACTACGATCACGACATCCTCCTCATGGTGCCCATGGCACCATCACACCGGCGGGCGGCCGGAGGGCGACAGCGGTAAAGGTCCTTTGCCCGAGGGACCTCCGTCACCGCGTTCGGAGTCCTGACCTCTCGTGATCTCGGCCGGGACGGTCACCCGCCCCGCTCGCGGCCGGCCACCGGACGAGGTCGCAGAGCAGGGGGGTGAGCACGGCCGTACCCAGGGCCAGCGCCCACCCGGCCGCGGGCAACGGCACCAGGGCCAGCGGGGCGCCGAGAAACGGGACAAGGGTGACAAGCGCCTGGAGCAGCGCGGTGGCGACGACCGCGATCGTGACCGTGCGGCCGTGCCACCATCCCCGCTCGAAGGTCCACCGGCGGGCCCGCACGACGTAGGCGAGGGTGAGGCGGGCGAAGACCAGCGCGAGGACCGCCTGGGTGCGCACCTGCTCGTCGCTCCAGCCCATCCGGCGGGCCGCCTCTACCGCGGCGATCACCAGCAGGCCGACGATGAGGGACCGTAGCCCGACCCGCCTCAGTACGGCGCCCGACAGCAGGCCACCCCGCTGTGGTCGCAGCGCCAGAGGATCTCCCGCGGGCCGGTCGACGCCCAGGGCGATGGCCGGAATCCCGTCCAGCGCCAGGTTGATCCAGAGCAGGTGCACGGGAAGGGGTGTCCGCCTTGATGCTCATGCGTCCAGCAGATCATCGCGGTGGCGGCCTGATCCCGAGGCGAAAGCCACCGGCGCGAGGGACCTTCGGCCCCGGTGCCGGCAGCCCCGGCACGGGTGGCGCGGGTGGAGCGCTCGCCGGTGCGCGGTTCCCTGCGCATCCTGGCGCGGGAACTCCCTCCCTCCGGCGGGAGCCCTCCGGTGCGCGGGCGTCGTCTTCCGGTCAGGCGAGTGCCGGATGTGCCGTTCCGGTCGTGGATTCGATCGCGGCGCGCGGGGCGGGCATGTCTGCGTACCGTACCCGGTCGACCTGGTCGGGGGTGACGACGATGGTGGGGCAGGCCGCCAGGGCGAGGCAGGCCCGCAAGGTCGCCCCGAGGTATCCGCCGCCCGCCGCCGGCCGGAGCCCTCCCAGGACGTGGAAGGGGTTCGCCTTCATGCAACCGCGACCGGCCCGACCCCGGCCGGGGTCGCTGGTCCCGGTTCGCCGGGACCAGCGACCCTCCTGTCACCGGCTGGGGCCGAAGAGCGTCGAGGCGTACGGAGGTGGCGGTCCCCGGGTTCTCACCGGTGCCGCGCCGCTTGTCAGGTGAGGGGTACGCGCCAGGTCAGCCGGGTCCCGCCCGGCGGGGAGAAGCCGGCCTCGAAGGAGCCGCCGAGCGCGGTGGCGCGTTCTTCCATGTTGCGCAGGCCGCTACGTTTGCCCTCGTCGGACAGGCCGACGCCGTCGTCGGTGACGGTGAGGGTGAGCCGGTCATCGGCCGTCTCGGTGAAGACGTCGGCCTTGGAGGCCTTGGCGTGGCGCACGATGTTGGACAGCGCCTCACGCAGGACGGCCAGCAGGTGCTCGGCGACCGGTGCGGGCACCTTGTTGTCGAGCTGCCCCTCCATCCGCAGGCCCGGCATGAAGCCCAGGTGCCCACGCGCGCCCTCGACCAGCTCCACGATCCGCGCGCGCAGGCTGGGCTCGTCGGCCTGGCGGGGAGTCTGCAAGGCGAAGATCGTCGAACGGATCTGCCGGATGGTCTCGTCCAGCTCGTTGATCCCGTGCTGGAGCCGGCCTGCGGCCTCGGGATGCTCGACGAACCGCACGATGCTCATCAAGGTCATGGCGACGGCGAAGAGCCGCTGGATGACGACGTCGTGCAGGTCCTTGGCGATCCGGTCGCGGTCTTCCAGCAGCCCCAGCCGCTCGGCGTCCTGGCGGGCCTCGGCCAGCTCCAGCGCGACCGCGGCCTGCCCGGCGAAGGAGTGCAGGGTCCGCAGCTCGCCGCCGCTGAACGGCAGGCGGCCTGGTCGCTTGCCCAGTACCAGCACCCCCCGCACCGCCCCGGCGGCGCCCAGCGGCACCGCGGCGGCGGGACCTACCGTCAGATCCCGGGTGAGGGCGGCGGGCAGGTCCGTCTCGCCGAGATCGTTGACCATGACCGGCTCGCCGCCCAGCAGGGCCCTGCCCGGGAGCGAGCCGGTGACGTCCACCGTGGCCCGGCCGAGTCCGTCGGTACCCGGACCGTCGGCGATCATCACGTGCAGGACCTCGCGGGCCACGTCGGGAAGCATGATCATCGTGGTGTCGGCGGCGGCCAGGTCCCGGGCCCGGCCCACCACCAGGGTCAGCACCTGATCCGGTTCGGCGCCCGACAGCAGGCTGGTGGTGACCTCCGCCGAGGCCTGCAGCCACATCTCCCTGCGCCGGCTCTCCTC